>NZ_JABAIL010000004.1:300000-600000 GCF_012641475.1 Flammeovirga agarivorans
GGTTAATCATTGCTGCTAAAAAGATAAAACAGATTAATAATGGTATTTTATCTAAGCCAATTGTCTCTAAAAATTCAGCACCTTTAACAGCACAAATCAAACCTAAGTTTGTCCATTTGAAATAGGCTACAAACTGAGCAGCAAAGAATACTAATACAACGTAAGAAGACATCGTTTTCATCGACTCGCCCATGCCTTTCATTACATCGGCATCATTTTTAAAAGTCCCCGCACCTTTACCATAGGCAATACCACAAATAGCTGCAATAATAAAGATCCATGAAACAATCCCTTTCATTAACGCAGACCTGAATATGTTCTCAGGTTCATCAATGCTTCTTAAAAATCCTTCAGAAGGAATAATGCCAATTAAAATGACTGCAAATAATATAAAAGCAGCAATACCTGCATAGATAAGTCCTTTTCTTTCTTCTTTGGTGAGGTCATGCATTTCCTCAGCAACTTCATCTCCTTTGTACTCTCCTAACCTTGGAATTACAATTTTTTCAGTAACTATTGTACCGGCAATACCAATAAAGAAGGTAGATACAAACATGAAATAATAATTACATGCAGCATTAATAGAATAAGACGTATCGATAATTTGTGCTGCTTCCTGCGAAATACCTTGTAGTAGAGGATCAATTGTACCTAATAATAAGTTGGCAGAATACCCACCAGATACTCCAGCAAACGCAGCGGCAAGTCCTGCAATAGGATGTTTGCCAAAAGCTAAAAATATTACTGCGGAAAGTGGTACCAATAAAACATACCCAACTTCACTTGCAGTATTTGATAAAACACCAGCAAAGACAACAACAAATGTGATAATCTTTTTGGGTGATTTTAAAACTAATATTCTAATTAAAGTGCCAATTAAGCCACTTCCCTCAGCAATGCCAATACCTAACATTGCAACAAGTACAACGCCAAGAGGTGCGAAGTTGGTAAAGTTTTTTACAAGCTTAGTCAACATTAAATAGATTCCTTCCTGGGAAATAAGGTTAACTACAGTGATTGTTTCACCTGTCCCTGGATGTTGTACACTTAGTCCTGTCTGACCAAATATCCAAGATAGGATAACTACACCAAAGGCAAAACCTGCAAATAATGTGGCAGGGTGAGGTAAAGCATTACCAATTCTTTCCACATAACTCAAGAATTTATTTACCCAGTTGGAATTCTGTGTTTGTTCTGAATTTTCCATTAAATAAGATAGTTGTGATTTAGTATGTGATGAGTATAACTCATTTCAAGTTGCAATTTAATTAATGGTTTTATTCTTGCAATTGAACTTTATCAATAAAAAAGAAAAGGGAAATAGGATCTTTATTAACCATTTCATTTTCTAATAGTTGTATCTATTATATCATTGTGTTAGATGATGTTGATTAAAAAAAGTATCTATTAATTGTATTAATTATGGATCACTTTATTAATTTGAGATAACAAATTGAACTAAAAAGCATTATATGGCTTCATCTTTAGATAAAAGACAACAACAAGGATTTGGAACAGCTCCAGTATTTTTTACATCAATAAGTACAATTCTAGGGGCAATTTTATTCCTAAGATTTGGGTATGCTGTCGCAAACTTAGGTTTACTATCCACTTTCTCAATGGTCTTGGTTGGTCATTTGGTAACTATACCAACAGCTATGGCAATTTCCGAGATTGCAACCAATCAAAAAGTACAAGGAGGAGGAGTCTACTATATTATTTCTCGATCGTTTGGTATTACCATTGGAGGGTCTATTGGTATTTCTCTGTATTTATCTCAAGCAATTAGTACGGCGTTTTATATCATTGCATTTGCTGAGGCGTTCCGTCCATTATTTCCATTGTTGGAACAATATGGTATTGTAGATCCAAATTTAAGATGGATTACGATACCAAGTACTTTCGCTTTAATTGCCTTAGTGATGTACAAAGGGGCTGATTTAGGTATGAAGACCTTATATATAGTTGTTGCTATTCTTTTTCTGTCCTTATTGTCTTTCTTTATTGGAACGACAGAATTTGCAGAAAATTTAGAAAAGATAAATTGGTACGGGCATATAGAGGAGAGTGATAGCTTTTTCAAAGTTTTAGCCATATGTTTCCCTGCCTTTACGGGTATTGCTGCAGGAGTAGGGTTATCAGGAGATTTGAAGTCACCGGAAAAGTCAATTCCTATCGGAACAATGTTCGCTGGTATTTTCGGTATGATTGTATATTTATTAGTGGCTTATAAACTATCCGTTTCGGCTTCTTTAGAAGACTTAGATGCAGATCCATTAATAATGACAGATATCTCTTTATGGGGGCCAATGATACCAATAGGTTTAGCAGCAGCAGCACTTTCCTCTGCAATAGGCTCTATATTGGTTGCACCTAGAACTTTGCAAGCAATTGCTGAAGATAAAGTGTTGCCTAATCACGGTGTTAATAAATGGTTGGGTCAGGTAAATAAAGAATCAAACGAGCCAATAAACTCATCTATGATTACCTCTGTTATTACATTGATATTTGTATTAATAGGTGATATTGATGTAGTGGCACAGATTATCACTATGTTCTTTATGGTGACTTATGGTGCTATTTGTTTGATTAGTTTCTTAGAACACTTCGCTTCAGATCCAGCATATAGACCAGTATTTAAATCAAAGCCTATTATCTCATTAGTAGGAGCATTAATGTGCTTGTATTTGATGTTTAAGATATCGGCTTCATACACTTTTATGGCTTTGATTTTTATGGCACTTCTATATCAAATGGTAAGAAGGTTTACCCCAAATAAAGAAGGGTTAAAAGCTATTTTCCAAGGTGTAATATTCCAATTAAGTAGACAATTCCAAGTTTTCCTTCAGAAGACAGAGAAGGATGATGTCGAGGATCACTGGAGGCCTGCGGTGGTTTGTGTTAGTAGAAACACTTTTAAGCGTTTCGCTGCTTTTAATCTTGTCAAATGGATTGCCCATAAATATGGCTTTGCTACTTATATTCATTTAATAGATGGATATCTGTCGAAAGAAACCAATAGTCTAGCTGAAAAAGATTTGCATAGGCTGATTAAAATTTCAGACGCAAGCAATTCTAAAGTTTACTTGGATACGATGATTAGTCCATCAATGACTTCAGTAATTGCTCAAGTAATCCAATTGCCGTCAGTAGCAGGTAAAGATAATAATATGTTGATGTTTGAATTCTCTAAAAAGGATCCTGATGGACTTCAACAATTGATCGATAACTTTAAGTTAATGTCAGTAACCGGTAATGATATTTGTGTTCTCGGTTCTGATGATAGAAACTTTGGGTATAAGACTGAAATTCATATTTGGTTAACCCCTAAAGATTTAGAAAATGCCAACCTGATGATTTTACTAGCATTTATCATTATTGGGCACCCAGAATGGTCAAATGCAAAAATCACTTTATTAGCATGTTTCCCAGAACCTGAAATTGAAGATAGAAGAGAACAGATTCTTGATTTAATTAAAACAGGACGTTTACCAATTTCAAAGAACAATGTGAAGCTCTTAACTAGGGCAGATAACGTTGATATTAAAACTGTCATTAATCAAACATCACAAGATGCAGACCTTACAATCATTGGATTGAGATTAGAGGCTGCGAAAAAAATCAATGAGCAAGTATTCTACGGATACGATGATATTGGTGATGTTTTGTTCATACATACTGCAAAAAGAAAAGATATTTCTTAAATTGTTCTCACCCAATAGGCCATGTGCTTATTGGGTGAATTTTAATAAACACACATACTTATAAACACTATCATGACTTACTATTACAAACTAGGTAAAATACCTCCTAAACGTCACACCCAATTCCGAAAGGACAACGGTGAACTATACCATGAAGAGTTGGTTAGTTCTTTAGGATTTTCTGGTATTTACTCAAATATCTATCATAAAGAATCTCCAACTAATGTCAAAGAAGTAAAAGAATCTAAGCCATATGGATATAAAGTTTTAGAGGATTATGGGTTGAAAATGACTCATTTGAAAACTGCAGAAATTGGCAAGACAGGTTCTGACTATCTCGATGCAAGATTACCTTTAATGGTCAATAGTCAGTGTGTCATTTCATTATGTAATCCAACAGAATTAACGATGGATTATTTCTTCAAAAATGCAGATGGTGATGAGGCTATTTATGTTTACGAGGGGGAAGGTGAGTTGCATTCACAGTTTGGCGTTTTGCCTTACAAGAAAGGAGACTATATCGTAATTCCTAGAACAACTATTTATCAATTTGATTTCGATTCTTCCAAAGAACAAAAATTTCTTATTGTTGAGTCAAAAGCACCTATAGAAACTGTTGGGAGGTATAGGAATGAAGTAGGGCAATTATTAGAACATTCTCCATACTGTGAAAGAGATTTACATCCGCCAACCCACCTATTAGATTTAAAAGAAAAATCGAATGGGGATTATTCAATGATGATTAAAAAAGGAAATCAGTTGCATCACTATGTTTATGGAAGTCACCCATTAGATGTAATTGGTTGGGATGGCTTTTTATATCCTTATACTTTTTCTATTTATGATTTTGAGCCAATAACAGGGCGAATTCATCAGCCACCACCGGTACATCAAACTTTCCAAGCAAGAGGAGCATTTGTAATATGTTCTTTTGTGCCTAGATTATTTGACTATCATCCGTTGAGTATTCCAGCACCTTATAACCATTCGAATATCGATTCCGATGAAGTGTTATTTTATACTGAAGGAGAATTTATGAGTAGAAAAGGGATTGCACAAGGGGCGTTTACACTGCATCCCGGGGGAATACCTCATGGACCACATCCTGGTACTATAGAAAAAAGTATAGGGAAGAAGGAGACAAAAGAATATGCAGTAATGATAGATACTTTCGCTCCATTATTTCTGACTGAGAACTGTCTACCATATATCGATAAAGAATATCCATATTCATGGCAGTCATAATAAAAAAGGAGATGTTCATTAAGTTGAGCATCTCCTTTTGTTTTATACTTCTTCTTTTTTAGAATATTGAGTGATTGCTGATAAATCATTCTCATTAATATAGTTATACAATCGAGTATATCCGATATCTAACAAGCGACTGATTTTGGCAATACTTTTTCCTTCTTCAAGATATTTTTTGATTAGATCTTTTTTACGCTGAGCAATCTCTTTTCTGTGAGATTTACCCATTTTTCGAATACGATCTAATTGTAAAGGTCTTTGTTCTAAAAGTCTTGTTGATTTGTCTGCCTGAGTTTCCCAGAACAGGTTAATATCATTCAAGTTCTTATAGTCCCAATCTCGGTAAGCTAACTTATGAGCATTGGAAGGTTTTAATTTTCCTAAGTCTCTTAAAATGATTTCAGCTATAGCAAGTGATTTCCATTTACCATCTTCATTTACTCTAATGAATAAGCAAGATCCATTGTCTGAGATTCTATGGTATTTTCCTTTATACTGGAAATAGTCGTGACCATCTTGTGGCTTCTCTTTGGTTTTTTTGGAAGCTTTACAGCTTTTTACAAACTTCTCTGAATAATCAGGAATGTATTTTCTTTTAGTGGCAAATCTAGTTTTTAGCGTACACCATTCTAAGTTATCAACATTGTTATTTGATTTATTTCCATCCTTATGGATAACAATTTGACCTTCTTCTTTAGGTTGTTCTAAAAATAATTCAGCAACCAATCTGTGTACATAAAAAGATTTTTTCTTTCCATCAACTTTGCAATCGATTGATAAATATCCTCCACCAATGTCTCTGCCCTTAATTAGTTCACCTTTTTGAGATCGAGCGTATGATTTTACTTTTCCAGTATTACTAATTTCGTATTTTTTGTCTGTGTAGGGCAGTTCCAACCATGTTTCTTCGATTATCGTTGTTTCGGGCGAAGTTTCTTTCATAATTGATATTTCTAAAAGTGGTTAGTGTTCTTCTGTAGTAATTAAATTAGATATAGTCTACTAGAGTAGAATTATAATTAGGATTGTTAGACTTCTGAAACAGCTTTGTATTTGTATGCTAAATATGATAATACATCACCAAAGGTATCTAGAATCTGTTTTGTGGCATCATCAACTTTTCTTCCTCTAGTTCTTAGTAATAATAAACCAAATATTCCATTAATACAAATTTGTATAGGATTAGTAATCAATCCATCAGCTATTTTAAGGTTCTCGTTTATATGTGGTTCAGCATTTTTATAAGTTTTAGCATATTCCTTATCATTGGCTAAAAGTTGTTCATGAAGTGTAGTGATATTATCAACTTCATCTTGTGCCCAAGAACAATGTCCTTCCTTAAGCACTTCCTCTTTAGTCATTACATCTAATAAGTCTTTATGCCATTTGATCACTTCTTCCTGTTGTTGTTCATCTAGTTTAGTGATATGCTTGATAACATATTCTTTAATATCCTCAAAATTGAAATCGAAAGCTCTTAATAATTCTTCTGATTGATATATATAGATGATATACTCACATATATTTTGCTTTTTCTTTTGATCTGCTATTAGCATAACGGTTTGTTTGATTTTACAGGATATGATTATATCGTATTTATTAAGCAAAATAAAAGGGAATAGTTGTATTACACAACAATTCCCTCATTTATTATCTTTTAGTAACGTTTATTTTTTACGCTTTAAATTCAGTACTTCTTGATCCAATCTCCAAATAGCATCTTGCATTTCTTGGAAACTATTCCCTGCCTCTTGCTCTGGGAATTCTTTAGAAATATGTGCTACTAAGCGCCAAATCTCTCTAACATCTTGAATCTCTACCTCGTATGGAGAATATTTTAAGTTAGTAGATTTAAGAATAAAGCTGTTGTTTGAGCTTACATTGTTGTAAACCTTCTTTAAAACAAAGCCTTCTGAACGAGTAGTAACAATGCATACCTGTCCGTCTCTAATAGCATTCCAATCATCGATAAATTCACCAATAATGATGGTGCCTTCATCTAAAGGAGGCATAGAATCTCCGCTAATTTCAAAGGCTCTATAGGTCTTTCCTTTTGGTAAGAACGGTAATGTATATTTATCTAATTTTTTAATGAAGTTTAGGTCAGAATAGCCAGTTGCATAACCTGCTCTTGCTCTTTCTGGAACCATTTCAATATTTTCCTCACCCTCGGCATCAGTAGTAATAGTTAGAATTCTTAAGTTATCGCCTGAGACATGCTCTTTAATATTTTGGTGAGCATCAATTTCTTGAGGGTCGATTTTAGTAAGATCTTCTTTTAATATCTTATCGATACTTACTTCAAAGAATTCACAAATTTTCTCAAGACGTTTGTAATTGGGTTCAGCTCTACCATCTTCATAGGAAGAAATTGCACTTCTTGATACTGAATCGTCTTCCGTACTTAGCTTATCACCAAGCTCTGTTTGGCTTAACTTTCCATTTTTCTTCTGTCTTAAATATCTAAGGTTGGTGCCAAATAATGAGGTGTTTTTCGACATTTGGTATTATTTTATACGAGGAATACTAATTTTTTTGTCAATTTATGATATTAAACATTTATTGCCAAATATTTTGTCTTAAATCATTATTTTTCTTTCGTATTTCAATAATTGTCAAGCTTTTTAGCAAAAAATAAGTGTTTCTACCTTACATTTTGTGTTAATAATTGATCAATACTAACTTTAAAGAAGTCGCTGATCTTGATTAGGATACTTTGTTTCGGTTCTACACCCATTTCAAAAGATCGAAGGTCTTCAACGCTTATTATGCCTTTTCCATCTTGATTTAATCTTTCTGAAAACTCTTTTAAAGATAGTTTGTGTTTGATACCTCTCAAATACTTAAGATTTCTTGAAAAGAGGGTGTTGCCAATTTCCATTTCGGGGAAATCAGAAAAAATACATGTTTTATATTTCCAAAATTCTAATACTTCATCTTTATGCACTTCATAGGGTTCATAAGATGAGTTTTCAGATTCTAAGATAAAATAATCACCATCTCGGTATACATTTTTAAAAACATATCCATCAGCCTTAGTAGTTACAATGTATTTCTCTCCTAATTTTATTGATTCTTTGTCAAAGCATTTTTCACCTATCACAATGTCTTTGCTTTTCATCGGAGGCATTGAGTCTCCTTTAATTTCAAAAGCTCTATGGCTTTTGGAATCTGAAAATCCTGGTATGTCTATTTTTCGTAGTGATTTATAGAACTCTGGATCTGTGAAGTTGGTTGCATATCCAGCAGAAGCTTTTTGAGGAACTAATGTAACTATATCATTTCCTTCTTGATCAACAGTTGCCATATGGACATCAAACTGAGGTTTAGGAGCTTCTTTTCTCAATCTGTTTTCTAAGTTTTTCTCTTCTAAATTGATATATAAGAAATCATCTAAAGAAATTTTAAAGAAGTCGACAATAATTTTTAAATCTGAAAAGTTAGGAGAGGACTTGCCTTCCCAGTTTAAGATTTTACTGCGATTACATTTCATCCCTTTTTTATTAAACTCTTCTGCAAGATCATTCTGTGTTAGATTAAAGTGCTCTCTCAGTAATTTAAGGTTATTGTTATTATATGTCATCTTCTATAAAATGATTTAAATGATAAATATGTACGCAATAGTAGTCAATTATTTTAATAATGACAAAATAATAAACAATAAATGTTTAAAAAATAAGTGTATATTTTGTCAATTTTTTTCGTGATACAACTTATAATCATGTATCTTTATTCTTAACTAAATATTATAACTTCTAAATAAAATATGAAAGGATTTATTAAGACGACCTTTGCTGTTATCGTCGGTATTTTTTTATCATCGTTTCTATTATCAATGCTTGGAGCTTTTATTGTAGGTGCGATAGTCTCTTCTTCAAATAGTAGTGAGCCAGCCCAAATTGATGCTCAATCCATTTTAGTATTGGATATCACAAAACCAATTAGAGAAATAGGGGAAACAGACCCATTTGAATCATTAAACTCTAGCTTTTTCCCGTCAAATGGTGCTAGAGGTTTGCATGATGTTCTAGATATAATCGATAAAGCAACTAATGATGAAAACATTGCAGGTATTTACTTAAAAGGTGGATCATTTGGTGGGTCTTTACCAATGGCAGTAGAAATCAGAGAAGCCTTATCAAAGTTTAAGGCATCAGATAAATTTGTTTATTCATATGCAGATGGTATTTCAGAAACAGGTTATTATGTAATTTCTGAGGCTAGTAGAGTATACTTAAACCCAATTGGTAATCTAGAACTTAATGGATTCTCATCTGAGATCATGTATTTTAAAGACTTCTTTGAAAAGATAGGTATCAAGCCTGAAGTATTTAGAGTAGGTAAATATAAAAGTGCTGTTGAGCCATTTATTACAGACAAAATGAGTGATGCTAACAGAGAGCAAATTTCATCTTATTTAAATGGTTTGTATGATCATTACTTAGTAGGAGTATCAGCTTCAAGAGGCATTGACCTCGAAACATTAAGAAGTATTTCTGCAGAAATGAAAGTTAGAAATGCAGAAGATGCTGTCAAGTTTAAGCTAGTAGATCAATTAGCTTATGTTGATGAAGTGAAGGAAGATATTGCCAAGATGTTGGAAATCGAAGAAACTTCTGACCTTTCATTCATCAATTATTCAAAATATAAGGACGCATTAGACCCTAGATCTAGAAGAAAAGGGGAAGGTAAAGTTGTGGTACTTTCTGCAGAGGGAGAAATCAAATATGGAAAGGCTGATGGTAGTGAGAATGTAATTACTAACAAAGATTTAGTTCCTGAATTAAATAAGTTAGCTGAGGATGATGACGTTTCGGCTGTGGTATTACGAGTAAACTCTCCAGGTGGTAGTGCATTATCTTCAGACTTGATTTGGAGAGCTGTTCAGAATCTAAAAAAGAAAAAACCTGTTGTTGCATCTATGTCAACATATGCTGCTTCTGGTGGGTATTATATTTCTATGGGTTGTGATAAAATTGTCGCGTATCCAAATACTATCACAGGTTCTATCGGTATCTTCGGTTTAGCATTTAATCCATCTGACCTAATGACGAAGAAGTTGGGGCTGAAGACGTATACAGTAAGCACTGGTAAATTCTCTAATTATCAATCTTTATTAGATGATTTCTCTAAAGAAGATAGAGCTATTATTCAACAAAATGTGAATGAGGGGTATGAAGTATTTACTTCAAAAGCTGCTGAAGGTCGTAATATGAGTCTTGATGCCTTATTAAAGGTTGCTCAGGGTAGAGTATGGACAGGTTCTCAAGCCTATGAGGTAAAACTTGTTGATGAACTTGGTGGTTATCAAAAAGCGATTGAAGTAGCAGCTGAATTGGCAGGCTTAGAAGAAGATAATTATAAAATCAAATACTTACCAGGTGAGAAAGATATGTTACAAGAGTTACTAAGCAGTCTTGAAACTGGTTCTGAAGCTAAGATTAAAGAAATGGTTTTAGGAGAATATTCTTCATATGTTGATGGGACAATGTCATGGTTGGAATCTTTAAAAGGAGTTCAAGCGAGACAACCATATTACGAAGTAATTGAAGGTTTTGAAATGCCTTAATCATAAATTTATTTCAATAAAAAAACGCTCATAACATTGAAGTTGTGAGCGTTTTTTTGTTATAAAATATATAAGTTGAGTTCAATAAATTGATGAATTTCTTCAATCGTAAAAATTTTATATAATTTTTCTGTTGTAATCATTCTAGGCCCTCGATTGTGAATAGAGTCTGAAAGTTTTTGTTGTGTAAGTTGATCTAAATAACTTTCGGCTTTTTCCCAATTGGAAGAATAATTTAAATCTGAGATGAAATCGTTTTCACTATTTTCAGAAAGCAAGAATGCTTCATCAGAATCAAAAGGGTAATGGTTGTCTAATAGTTGCTTATAAATTCTATTTACCTCAATAATGGAATCTTGATGCGTACTTAAATGAAGCATCATTGCTTTTAACCAGAGCATTGAGGTGAAATCTTTATTATCAGAAACGATATATATATTATACCAATACTTGTTCAGCTGAGTAGCGAAGATCTCCATAAACACACCCACTATCCAAGTCTTATTCTCTCTATGTTTCTTGTAACCTTTTCTATTTAAGTCATTTAGACTGTTTTGTAAGGCGGTTAATATCTCGTCTTTTAAATCGTTTTGAAATACCTCATGCTTAGGGAAATAGAAGGCTGCATTCTCTTTCCAAATCTTAAATATTTTTTCTGCTTTTTTGGGGAGCTCCTGTAGAGGACTGATATCCATTATTGTATTTTTTTGATTTTATGTTGACAAAAGTAAATCTAAATGAATTAATTATTGGTGATAAAATGTTACAGAAGAGAATTCTTTTTAAAAATTTCACTTTTCTAAGAATATCCTTAAACGAAAAGGCAAGTTTCTTGTTATATGTTTAAATAGAGTACTACAATACTTATATTGGAATAAGAACTTTATGATCCAATTACTACCTTCCTATGAAACCTACGCCACATACAGATCATCTATCTAGATTCATCGAGAAAATATACGAAATAAAAGAAAGTCACAATAATGTTGTTACTCAAGCTGACCTAAAAAAGACAGCCTTAGAAATGGGACTGTCTGATTTAGAGTGGGTGAGAATGCAAGATTTATTTTCAGCACACCTTGCTCGTGCAATAGGTTATCATAAATATAAAAATTGGGATGATGCTATATTCGAAATAGATCAGGCGTTAACAATCAATCCGTTTGATGCGAAGGCACTTTTTCTTTTATCCTCAAGTTATGCCAACAAGTACTATGAAGATGAAAAGAAATCAGATAGAGATACAGCTATATTATATGCGAACAAGTGTTTAGAGGTAAACCCATTGGACGATAAAGCTCTTCAGTTATTAAGTTCTTTAAAGAAGGAAGCAAGACAAAGAAAGATCATAGAGAGGGAATCGTTAAAGACGCTTATTGTTGCATGTTCATTTGGGGCCATAATTTTTTCTGCATTAGCTTATCTTTCATTATCAGATATGGTGGTGACAACAATACCATATTCTACGGAGGTGGTGAAGAATACTCAAAATGAAATTAAACCTGATGTCCGCTATTATTCTGATCGTAATCATGATGAGAGCTTTTTTCAGCTAACTGATAATGTAATCAAGATCTTTGAACAGAAATCGGCATTGGTTTTACAAGGACAGATAAAGGAAGAAGTACAAGATAATAACGGAGTATTTGTAAAGTGGAAAGATGTAGAAGGTAATATTATTCATGCAGAGCATTTTACTTTACAGTACTTAGAAGATATAAAAGATCCTCAAAGTGATCATTTTAAATTGATAAGATTTCTTGAGTCTGAAAAAGCTATTGCTATAGCTAAAGTGGACATAGTTTTGGACTAGAGTTTGATTTTGGCGTTAATCAGATTAAAGGAATTAAAAATGCATTCATTTAAGTAAAAAATGGATGCATTTTTTTATACATAATATCTTAGTTAGTGACATTAACTTAATTTTTAACGTAGTTTTTTACAATAATATGTAGAAATAGTAAAATTAACCTTACTTTTGGGGGCATAATCAAGCTGTTGAAATCAATTACGCAAAATGGTACTCTTTTTTCGAGGCAATACAGACAACGTATTTGCAGTTCACGCCAGTCAGGCGCTTTCACAAGAAAATGTTAATAAACTTTCTTGGTTATTCGGCAATGCACAACAAATAGATCAAACTTCTATTGAAGGATGGTTTATTGGTCCACGTAAGGAAATGTTGACTCCTTGGAGTACAAACGCCGTGGAAATTACTCAGAACATGGGCATTGAAGGTTTAATTCGTATTGAAGAATTCCTTCAAGTTGAATCTGAGAAATCTGCTGATTTCGACCCAATGTTACAAGCTTTGTACGAAGGTCTTGATAGTTCTATCTACACTATCGATGTAGAACCAGAACCAATCCAACATATCGAAGATATCTCTGCTTACAACCAAGCAGAAGGATTGGCACTTAGTGATGATGAAGTAAGTTACTTAAACGAGGTAAGTGAGAAACTAAATCGTAAGTTGACTGATTCTGAGGTTTATGGTTTTGCTCAAGTCAACTCAGAGCACTGTCGTCACAAAATCTTTAATGGAATATTTGAAATTGATGGAGAAGAAAAACCTACTTCATTATTCAAATTGATCAAAAGGACTTCTAAAGAAGCTCCAGATAATTTGGTATCAGCATATTCAGATAATGTTGCCTTTATTAAAGGACCTGTATCTGAACAATTTGCTCCTGTTACTCAGGATAAACCAGATTTCTTTGAAACAAAAGATTTTGAATCAGTAATTTCATTAAAAGCGGAAACACATAACTTCCCAACTACTGTAGAGCCATTTAATGGTGCTGCAACTGGATCAGGTGGAGAGATTCGTGACCGTGTTGCAGGTGGTAAAGGTTCAATGCCTTTAGCAGGTACTGCTGTATATATGACATCTTATTCTCGCCTAGAAGATAACAGAAACTGGGAGAAAGGGATGGAAGAAAGACCATGGTTGTACCAAACACCTATGGAAATTCTTATCAAAGCATCAAATGGTGCTTCAGACTTTGGCAACAAATTCGGTATGCCATTAATCTGTGGTTCAGTATTGACTTTCGAACATGAGGAAGACAATAAGAAGCATGGTTTTGATAAAGTAATAATGATGGCAGGGGGTATTGGTTATGCGAAAAAGCGTGATGCCTTAAAAGATACTCCAGAGAAAGGTGATAAAGTTGTTGTTATGGGTGGTGATAACTACCGTATCGGTATGGGCGGTGGCGCCGTATCATCTGTAGCAACTGGTGAATTTTCTAACTCAATTGAGTTGAACGCTATCCAACGTTCTAACCCTGAAATGCAGAAGCGTGTTTACAATGCGGTTCGAGCGATGTCAGAAGGTGAAGAGAATCCAATCGTCTTAATTCACGATCATGGTGCAGGTGGACACTTAAACTGTTTATCAGAATTAGTGGAAGAAACAGGTGCACAAATTGATTTAGAAAAATTACCTGTAGGTGACCCTACATTATCTGCGAAAGAAATCGTTGGTAACGAGTCTCAAGAAAGAATGGGCTTAGTAATCAACGAAAAACATATTGATACTTTAAAGAAAATTGCTGAACGTGAGCGTTCTCCATTATACGTTGTAGGAGAAACAACAGGTGACATGCAGTTTACTTTTAAAGATACAAAAACAGGTGAGGCTCCAATCGATATGCCTTTGGACTATATGTTTGGAAAAGCGCCTAAAACAATTATGCGTGATACCACTGTTGCTCCTAACTTCTCTGAAGTACAAGTTGAGGCAACAAAAGTTCATGAATATTTGAATGATGTTTTACAACTTGAAGCAGTTGCATCAAAGGATTGGTTAACAAACAAAGTAGACCGTTCTGTAACTGGTAGAGTAGCAAAACAACAAACAGCTGGTGAATTACAGTTACCATTGAACAACGTTTCAGTGATGGCTTGTGATTACAGAGGTAAATCAGGTATCGCAACTTCTATTGGACATGCTCCTGTAACTGCAATGATTGATCCTGCTGCAGGTTCAGTGAACGCAATTGCTGAATCATTAACTAACATGGTTTGGGCTCCATTAGAAGGAGGTTTAACATCAGTATCGCTTTCTGCTAACTGGATGTGGCCTTGTAAAAATGAAGGTGAAGACGCTCGTTTATACAAAGCGGTAGAAGCTTGTTCTGATTTTGCTGTTGCTTTAGGAGTAAATATCCCTACGGGTAAAGATTCATTATCAATGACTCAAAAGTATGGTGATGAAAAAGTTTATTCTCCAGGTACAGTAATTATCTCAACGGTTGGTGAGGTTTCAGATTTAAAACAAGTTGTTGAGCCAGTTGCTAAAGTAGGTAAGAAATTAGTCTACGTAGATTTAGCAAAAGATGGTTACGCTTTAGGTGGATCATCACTTGCTCAAGTTTTAAATAAAGTAGGTAAGAGAGTATCTTCAGTTCAAAACCCTGAATACTTTGCAAAAGGTTTCGGTGCAATCCAATCTTTAATTAAAGAAGGTAAGATTGTTTCCGGACATGATGTTTCAGCTGGTGGTCTAATCACTGCTTTATTAGAGATGACATTCCCTTCTCAGAATGTTGCTTATAATGTTGATATTTCTTCAGTCTCTGAAGAGAGCTTAACTAACATTCTATTCTCAGAAACTCCTTCTGTGATCTTCCAAGTTGAAGACGAAGCTGCATTATCTGAATTAGAAGGTAGCGGAGTTAATTTCACAGTTATCGGTGAAGCTGTAGAAGGTGAAAGCACTACTGTTAAATATCAAGATGCTGAATTGTCTTTCAATACTGCAGAGTTAAGAGATGTTTGGATGAAAACATCACACTTATTGGATAGACAACAATCTGGTAAAACATGTGCTGATGAGCGTTTTGCTTCATATAAAATTTCTCCTTTACATTACACTTACCCAGAGAACTTCACTGGTAAGCTTTCTGATTACGGTATTGATGCTGATAGAAAAGATAGAACAGGAATCAAGGCTGCTATCATCAGAGAGAAAGGTGTAAATGGCGATAGAGAAATGGCTTACTCAATGCACTTAGCAGGTTTCGATGTAAAAGATGTACATATGACAGATTTAATCTCAGGAAGAGAAGATCTATCTGATGTGAACTTCATCGTATTTGTTGGTGGATTCTCAAACTCTGATGTATTAGGTTCAGCTAAGGGTTGGGCTGGTGCATTCTTGTACAATGAGAAAGCGAAGCAAGCACTTGATAACTTCTACGCAAGAGAAGATACATTGTCATTAGGTGTATGTAATGGATGTCAGTTGATGATCGAATTAGGTCTAGTAACCAAAGGTCATGATAAGGCTCCGAAGATGTTACATAATGAATCTCATAAGTTTGAGTCAGGTTTTGTGAACATGACTATTCCTGAGAATAACTCTGTAATGTTACAGTCTTTAGCCAATACTCGTTTAGGTGTATGGATTGCTCACGGTGAAGGTAAATTTGACTTACCTTATGCTGAGGACCAATACAACATTGTAGGTAAGTATGGTTATGAGACGTATCCTGCTAATCCGAATGGATCTTCGTTCAATACTGCAGCATTGGCTTCAGAAGATGGACGTCATTTAGTAATGATGCCTCACTTAGAAAGAGCGATCTTCCCTTGGAACTGGGCTCACTACCCAGAAAGAAACGACGAAGTTTCACCTTGGATAGAGGCATTTGTTAATGCTAAAAATTGGGTAGCAGAAAATAAGAAATAATAATTTTCTAATTATCTATATAAAATCTCCTTGAGAAATCAGGGAGATTTTTTTTATATCATTAATTTGATAATGTAGTTTCTTGAAAAAAGAAATATAACCCAATTAAAAATTAGTATTATAACTATTTCATTTATGAGAAAATTCTTAGCTACACTACTATTCTCTTTCTTTTTTATCTTAGATGGATATTCATATTCCTGGGATAAACTCGAAGACCCGAAAGATAAATCTTATCTTTTCAGTGAAAACTCCTCAGTTTTACAAAATGGTAAAACAGTATCAGCAAGTAAAGGGCGTGGACAAAAATTCGAGATTGGTATTCGTTTCTGGGATGATATAGGGATTGACTTCTGTCTTAATCTTGCTAAGAACAGAGTTCATTTTACAGGTACCTTTGGAAACAGGTTTAATCTATCTGTTTATTATGATTGGATCTTTAATATCGAAAACACTAATGGTTTGGCATTATACGTAGGTGCAGGTGGTAAGATATCATTTGGTGATCCAACCGATTTTGGTATCGGTGCAAATCTAGGTATACAGTACGCATTCGATATTCCTTTATCTATAGGGTTTGATTGGAGACCAACATGGTGGTTAACACATGGATCTAACTTTAGTAGTGGCGATTATGCTTTTATGGCCAGGTTTAGATTCTGATAAAATATATTTATAAAAAAAAAAGGTTAGTGGATTAATAGAATCTGCTAACCTTTTTTATTTCGCTTTTTCCTCGTGCTTGAAGATTAGAAAATACCACATGAGGAATAGAATTACAATTTCTCCCATTTACATATTTCTTTTTATCAATAAACGGATCTACACTCTTTTAGTTTAATTATAAACATTATATTTTATGATTGATCGTTTATATTAAGATTGATTATGAATACAATTCAATAAGCAAACGCAAAAAATTAGTATTATGAAAAAATTTGAAACGGTAGATGACTATATTCTACATACTGATAAATGGAAGGAAGAACTTAACATTTTAAGAGAATTACTTTTAAATACAGTATTAGAAGAAGGTGTAAAATGGGGAGCACCTATTTATATGATTAATAAAAAGAATGTGGTCGGTATAGCATCTTTTAAGAATTATGTAGGTTTGTGGTTTCATCAAGGGGCATTATTAGCGAATAAAGAGAATGTTCTCATCAATGCTCAAGAAGATAAAACTAAAGCCTTAAGACAATGGCGTTTTGAAAGTAAGGAGGAGCTTATAACCCAATTAAACTTAATTAAAGAATATGTTGATGAAGCAATTAGTAATCAACAAAACGGTTTAGAAGTTAAGATCGATAGGACACCTAAACCTCTAATTCTACCCAATGAACTTGTAGATGCTTTTGTAAATGATAAGGAGTTGGAAACTGCATTTAAATCTCTAACCTTATCAAAAAAGAGAGAATATGGGGAATATATTAGTACTGCTAAACGCGAGGCAACTAAACTATCAAGAATAGAAAAGATAATTCCTATGATAAAGAATGGTATTGGGCTTAATGATAAATACAAAAAATAAAATAAGTTCCACATTTAAAGTAATTTAGATTCATTCTTAAAAATATGTTAAATAGATTTGCATAAATCAAAATTATAAAAGTATTCAAGATGTTATTCCAAGTTAAATATATCGCAACAAAAAGATGCATGTCTCTTCCGACAAGGAGACAGGTTTCTGATATATGTAGGGGATGACAATTTCATTATATACAACTTTCGAAAGTCCAATACTATATATCAGTGTTGGACTTTTTTTTATTCAATTAATGTTTCACTATAAATTTTAATCTGATGATTAATGTAGAAAAACAAGCCATGAAAATCGGCTTTAAGCACACTTGGAGTTTATTTCTAAACCATGTGAAAGAACAAAAAATCAAACAACAATTTTTACTTAGCACATCATGAAAACAAGAAGATTTTTATACATCATCGTCTTTATTGGGGTAGGGAGTTATATTATCTTAGGAGAACTTCTTAGAGACTTATTTATCTCATTTTTATATATGGGAGGTACAATTTTATTTGTTCTATTACCATTTATTCTATTTAAAGATCAAAAAAGATCTAATACAAAAAGAGCAAAGAAAAGCGAAACTATAGAAAAGATTGAAAGTCCTAAAGTAGAGACTTTAGATCACAAATTACTTCGTGAAGAAAAAGGAAAAGCAATCTATATGACTATTTACAGTGTCGAGAGCTCTCCATAAATAAAATAATATAACTGAGACAGTACTTTTGCTGTCTCTTTTTTTACTACAATGTTTGTTTAAACAAATATTTTCACTACATTTGTTTAAACAAATAAAAAAGGAGAGAAAAAAATCATGAAAATATTATCAACAGCACCTTTAGGACCACAATGGCCAACTTTAGACCCTTTCTTATTTACGGCACACCATAAAGACTATTTTCCTAGTGGGAATGATGATATGAGTATTTCTGTACCATTAAATGGAAGAAATATTGGATCTGACTTTTCTGGAAAAGATGGATGGAGTATGTACCATGGTAGGAAGATACCTGGGTTTCCTTATCATCCACATAGAGGGTTTGAAACAATAACCATTGTTGATGAAGGAATGGCTGATCATTCAGATTCATTAGGTTCAGCAGGTAGATTTGGTGATGGAGATGTTCAATGGATGACAGCAGGTAAAGGGGTTCAACATTCTGAAATGTTCCCTTTATTGAATACTAATAAAGACAACCCGCTTGAGTTATTTCAAATATGGTTGAATCTCCCTAAAAAGAGTAAAATGGTGGATCCCCATTATAAAATGCTTTGGAATGAGGAGATACCTATCATCAATGAAAAAGATAATGATGGTAATACTGTTGAAATAAAAGTTGTAGCAGGTCAATATAAATCTGTCGCTCCTTTATCACCAACTCCTGATTCTTGGGCAGCAGATTTAAATAATAATGTTGCAGTTTGGAGAATAAAGCTTTCACCTAATGCTCTATATAACTTAGCTCCAACGGAGAAAGGAACCAATAGGGTATTATATTTCTATAATGGTGATAGCGTTCAAGTAGAGGATAAATTAGTTCATGAAAATACTTGTTTTCAAGTAGATGAGACAGAAAGTATATCTATTAAGGCAGGGAATTCAGAAACCTATGTATTGTTACTCCAAGGAAAACCAATTGGAGAACCTGTTGCTCAACATGGGCCTTTTGTAATGAATACAAGAGAAGAATTACAACAGGCATTTGATGATTACCAACAGACTCAGTTTGGTGGATGGCCTTGGGATAAGCAAGAAATGGTTCATGATAAAGATAAAGGACGATTTGCTTTACATGCCGATGGTACTTTAGAAGAGAAATAGAAAAAAAAGCCTACTGCAAAACACAGTAGGCTTTTTCTTTTACAATGTATTTTAATGCAAGCTACAACCACATTTCGGAACTGTAAAGTTCTGTGTTTGTTCATGCCACTCGAATTGAGGATTGTAACCTTCCATTTCCCAATAGAATTTTTTACGTTCCTTTCCTTCAATTACTTCGTTCATTGTTTTAGAATCATATAACACACCATTGATCATTACATGCTCAATAGATTCTGTGTTTCTAATGTTCTCCAATGGGTTTTTATCAAGAATGATGAGGTCGGCTAACTTGCCTTCTTCTAATGAACCTACATCACCATCTAGTCCTAAATAATGTGCACCGTTATAAGTTGCTGATCTAATGGCTTCAATAGGAGACATACCACCTTGCTCTAACATCCATAATTCCCAATGAGCTCCGATACCTTGAATTTGACCATGTGCACCTAAGTTTACTTTTACACCTTTATCAGATAAAGCCTTAGCAGACTTAGAAGTTGCGATATATCCAATTTCATATTCCTCTTGTGGAATCATTGTTCTATGACGAGAACGGCTATCGATAATACTTCTTGGAGTGAAAGTCAATAAAGGTTCTTTCTCCCAAACTTTTGTATTCTGATACCAGTAAAACTCACCATTTACACCACCATAGTTTACAATTAACGTAGGAGTATAGCCAACTTTCGTTCCTGCCCATAACTTCTGAACATCATTAAATACAGGAGTGACAGGAATGTTATGTTCGATACCTGTATGACCATCTAAAATCATAGACATGTTATGATAGAAAGTTGAGCCTCCTTCTGGAACTACCATGATCTCTTCTTCTTCAGCAGCTTTAATCACTTGCTGACGTTGCTCTCTTCTTGGTTGGTTATATGATTTCACGGAGATAGCACCCCATGCTTTCGTTCTTCTAATTGCAGAACGGGCATCATCCAATGAATTGATATTGGCTTTGAAATCACCATCGGCACCATAAAGGATTACACCTGTAGAATAAATACGAGGACCAACCATGGTACCTGTTCTTACCATTTCCGATTGGTTAAACACCATCTCAGAGTTTGCAGAAGGGTCATGAGTGGTAGTTACACCATAAGCAAGGTTTGCATAGTAGGGCCAATTTTGTTGAGCAGACATTCCTAATCGGAAAGCACCAAGATGGGCATGCGCATCAACAATACCAGGCATAATTGTTTTACCATTACAATCAATCACTTTGGCTTCTTTTGGAACAGTAACGTTTTCACCAATTGCAACGATTCTGTTCTCTTTGATCACAACAGTACCTTTTTCGATTACCTTATTATCAGTATCAACAGTAATGATTCTTGCATTTGTTAAAGCAATGGTAGTGTTAGGCTTAGCCGATTCTAATTTTAAATCCACCTTAATTCCTTCACTTTTTGGCTCAGACAACTCTTTCTTAGCACCATCTACAAAAGCAAAAGACTCTTGTAGGGAAGTAGAGAAGTACTCATTTCCTAATGACCAGTGTAAAGTTTTAGAATCACCTGACCAATGAATGTTATATCCGGCATCTTTGGCTACTTGTGCTACAGGAACTGCTTTAGTCGATGAAGACAAATCAATTGGTTTACCTGCTAGTGGCATAGGAGCGATATATACTTTAAACAATTCTGTAAACGCAATCCATTTGTTATCAGGAGACGGAACAAATTGGTTCGTATACTTTGTAGTGAAGTGCGTACGCGTATCTTGACCATTTAGATCAACACTCTTAAATGCTTTTTTCAAAGCACCGAAGAAGAAGCCACCTGTTTGGTAGAAAATACGATCCCCTTTTGCATTGAACTGAGGGAAATCGCCACTTTCAGTAACTCTTTTAATGGTAGACAAGTCGTTAATTGCAACTACATAAACACCAGCTTCATTGGTATAAACATACCCTTGCTGATTGTTACCACTTTCTTTTACAAAAGTGATCATTTTATTATCAGGAGAGAATTGAGGTCTTCTATAAATACCTTTTGGCAGGGCTAAAGTATTTGTTGCTTTTGATTTGAAATCGTAAACATGGATTTTGCCTTTTTCCTCATCATTCCAAGTAACGTAAACCATTTTAGATCCATCCTTAGAAATATTAGGCTCGTACTCAAAAGCAGTTTCTTGTGATGTAAAACGCTTTGGCTTACCATTAGGCATCTTCTTAGAGTAAAGATATCCGGCAGCATGGAAATAAATGGTCTTACCATCAGTAGAGGTGGTTACATTACGTAATGCTTTAGCTGTGAACTCCTCAGGAGCTACTTCATGCTTAAATCTTAGTGAAGGAGTTATTTCTTGTTCTACCTCTACTTCAAAAGGAATTACTTCTCCTTCTCCAGTCGTAGTATCCACTTTCCAGATTTTACCGCCTTTACCCCATATAACAATATATTTATCATCTGGAGTCCATGCATATTTTGTTGATGGACCGAAAATAGCCCATGCTTCTTGTTGATCTTTTTCTAATTGATCGAAAAGTGGTTTTTGTGCTTTAGTTTCAAAATCATGAATGTATAAAACAGATTTAGTTCTAACTCTACGAATAAACGACATCTTCTTTCCGTCGTGAGATACCTTAGGGCCAATCGCTCCACCTGGACCACTTACAACAGTTTCTGTTTCTCCGGTTACTCTATCATATGATTTAATGATATAAATCTGATTGTTTGGATCCTTATTGTATTGGAAGAAACCACCAGGATAAACATCCTCTACATAGTAAAGTTTCTTACCATCAGGAGAGATTTCAGGGGAGTTAATATCTTGTTGTTCGTTTTTTCTTGCAACTAATTCTATACCATCACCACCAGAAATATGATACATATATAAGGCACCAGCACCTAATGAACGCGTAAATGTAAAGTGCTTTCTTGCAACTAAATATTGGCTGTCTTCTGTCCAAGTAGGGTTATTTAATAATCGGAAAGACTCTTTTGTAATTTGCTTTGCCTCTGAACCATCTACATTCATCACCCAAATATTATCACCACCACCAGCATCTGAAGTGAAGGCGATTTTCTTTCCATCAGGACTAAATTTTGGTTGCACTTCCCAAGCTAAACCTTTTCTTATAATTTGAGCTTTTCCACCTGAAATAGGCATAGTGTAGATATCGCCTAGTAAATCAAATACAATAGTTTGGCCATCAGGGCTAACATCTAAGTTCATCCATGTGCCTTCATCTGTCTTGAAATTAACTTTCGATGTTGTTCTTGGTGGTTTGTTTACATCCCATTGATCATTTTCTTTTTCCTCTTGACCGAAAGAAATTAAAAATGACGATAGGAAAAACACACCAATTAATAGGGTACGTTTATTTATCATTTGTTGGAAGTTATATGATTGAATGTGTTATCAAGCAATTTCTTGACTTTACTATATGATTCAAAAAAAATAGAATAGAGGGTTCAAATAATTATCAAATAATAACAAAAAGATGAATATTCATTCAATAAACGAAATATGAAAGTTTGCGATCGGATCATAAAAAGATGACGACCGTCATCAGAGTATATAATAGTGTAGTTCAATTAATAGTGATTATACATAACCCAAAAACACTTTTTAATTTCGATAATTTTTTGCCCGTATCGAAAATGCTTTGTTATGATGATGATAGTTTAAAGATGTAAACAGTATTGAAACAGCCTTGTTCAGTAGATTAAGGCTGTTTTTTTATACCTACTTTATTCAGTGCTTTGATTAAGAATACTCTTTTTTGATAAAAAATCGATCACATTTTTATAGTATAATCGATTGGTGAAATGAGACAGTCGGATTATAAAAAGATGACGGTGATCACTAGAGTATACTATAGTGTAGTTCAATTTAATAGTGATTATACATAACCCAAAAACACTTTTTTTATTTCGATAATTTTTTGCCCGTATCGAAAATGCTTTGTTAAGATGATGATAGTTTAAAAGATGTAAACAGTATTGAAACAGCCTTAGTCAGTAGATTAAGGCTGTTTTTTTCATTAAACTTATAGTGTTATAAAATAATCTGTATCATTTTATTCTCTAAAACCTTTATATAAATTGTCTCTAGTTAATTTATTCATAACCTATTTTATCAATGAAAGCTGTTACGTTCAATCCAGATAATAATCAATTCTCTATAAATGAGATTAATATTCCAACCATTCAACCACATGAAATTTTAATTAAAGTGGAAGCTTGTGGAATCAATCCTGTTGATGCTAAGGTCCAATTTTGGAAAGGTATGGTAGGTGAACAAATGAACGATGAATGGGTCGTTGGACTTGATGTGGTAGGAAAAGTACATGAAGTTGGGAGTGAAGTAATGGGTTTTGATATTGGAGATGAAGTATTTTATCATGGAAATATGATAAAACCACATGGTGGTTTAGCTGAATATGCTGTTCATACTCCTTCTACATTATTCAAAAGGCCAACGAGTTTATTGATTGAAGATGCTGCAGCGTCCCCATGCGCAGGTTGGACTGCTTGGAGGGCATTGGTAGAAAAATTACAAATTAATGAGCGTGATGAATTACTGATCATTGGCGGTTCTGGAGGAGTGGGGTCTTATGCGATTCAGATTGCAAAAAATGTATTTAATGTAAAGAAAGTGATTGCTGTGGCATCTACAGCAAATCATGATTATGTATTAAGTCTAGGAGCAGACGAAGTGATTGATTATAAAACAGAAGATGTTGTTCGTAGAGTCCAAGAACTCACTAATGATATTGGTGCATCAAAAGCTTTTGATACCATTGGAGCTGGGAATGATATTTTAGCCGCCAATTCTTTAAGATTTAATGGTCAGATGTTAGAACTTGTGGATACAGTGAAACCTATCAACTATGATAATGTATTTATGAAAAACCTTACTTTCCATCAATTAGCCTTAGGTGCTGGTCATGAATTTGGAAATATTGGTGAGCAATCAATAATAGATGCAGCAAATGGTCTAACAAAAGCCATTCTAAATGGACAAATAAAAACACCGCATCTTCAAATTGTCAATTTTGAAGGTGCGGTGAAAACGCTCAATGCGATATTAGAAAAGAAAGTGGTTGGTAAAGTAATTTTGAAGATTAACGCATAATTACTTCCTTATTCTCATTTGAGTGTCCTTCTGCCTTTTCAATAAATATTTTATTTAGCTCATCATTCAGCCAATAACCATAAATGGTTTTATTATGAGTGATGAGCTCACCTTTACCATTTTTAAGTCCTTTTTTAAATTCTCCTTTAAAGGTATCACCATTGGGGTAACTGATTGAACCAATTCCTTTCTGTTTTCCTTTTTTGAATTCTCCAGAATATTTTCTTCCGTCTTTATAATAATAAGTACCTTTTCCGTTGGGCTTGCCATCTTTAAACTCACCTCTATATTCATCACCATTTGCATAAGTGAGTGTACCATTACCGTATATCTGGTCATCTACAAAATTACCTTCATATCGGTTACCATTCTTCCATAACAGAATGCCTTCACCATTAAAAGTATTGTTCTTGAACTGACCTAAATATGTAGAGCCATCGGCCCAGATGAGTTTTCCTTTTCCGTTGAAATTTCCGTTTAAAAAATTGCCTTCATAGCTATTTGAACCGTTTTCTCCATAGACAAAAATCCCTTGGCCATTTGGATAACCATTGGCCCATTCTCCATCATAAAAATCTTTGTTTTTATAAACCATTTTGCCTTTCCCGTTTTCACAATCTCCAGAAACACATTGTGCCTGGCTAAATGAAAGTGAAACGATTAGAAATAAGAAAGTTGTGTATATTAATTTCATATTGTTGGATTGTCTTCAACATAAATACAATAAGAAGACAGAAATAGTTAACTCTGTTAGCATTTATTTAATAAATAATATGAATTTATTCTGCAATTGCAACTAATTCATTATCAGAGTTTAATGGTGTTATTGGAATAGTATGATAAATTGAAACATTCCAGCACAGCCACCTAGTATTGCACCAACTACAATTAGTATCCATTCATCTTCTTGAAATGCAGGACGAAGTAAACCTTCGAAATCTTCATAAGGCAATTCCTCAATTTTTTGCTGAATATTATTTTTTAGGTTAAATACTTTTTCAGCATAAGGGAAGGCATCTCTAATACAAATATGAAATTCAGCCATAAATGTAAAATGGGCAATATTCTTTATAATGTTAAGGTGCTTTTGAGTGATTTTATCATCGACTATTTTCCCAATGATATCATTGATTTCAGAATAGGTCTCATCTACTAATTCAGAGATTCTATATTTGAAAATTTCTGAAAGCTTTGCTTTACCAGTATTTTGGAGGGTATATCTAAAAATTCGTTCTATGGTAAGTATTCTACTAGTAATCAGGGAGGCATATTCTTCAGCAACTGTCTTTTGTCTTTGAAGGAATAAGCCTTGAAACTTCATACCAAGAAAATATATAGGTTCTTTGGGTTCGAATATTAATTTTAAAGCTAACCAATTTGTTAAATAACCTGTAAGAATACCAAAAAGAGGCAATAGCCACCATGGGTTAAAAAAGTAAGCGATGACCATTTGAACCATACCAAATAGAAAACCGAAATATAAACCGGACCTTTCAATAAACTTGAATTCATCTTTACCACATTTCATAAAGATGATATTTAAAAGATCGGGGTGTTGTTTTACAGTATCAATTGTTAGTTTCTTTAAATCCAACATTTCTCTGATATTCTGGCCTATATCATGTAATACTCTATCGGTAACTACAGGGATTCTTTCTTCAATACTTTCGTAGATAGTTACTTTTAATGTTTGAGGAACATTTTCCCATATTGAAGGTATTTCTGATCTCATTACCAAATCAACTGTATTTCTTGATACATTGGTAATAGACCCCTTCATTTCTTCATTGACTACATCTGGGTCTAACAAAGCAAACTGTTCTTCAATCTTTAATAATTTTTCAGTGATCAGGTCGACAGCTCTACTTGCAATGGACTCTGATTTTGCAGGAATTATTCCCTGCCAACCAAAAGGTTTTAACCCCCAAAATGCAATAGGATAGAACATCATTTTGATGGCTGCTGCATTAGTAAACCACCCCACAAATCCACTGATAAATGGTATTGATAAATAAAGAAGTATGTCGTTGAATGTTACATCAAAGTTCATGAAACAAAAATAATGATTTTTATGAAGATGACTATTGAAACATGAAAACCAAAAAAAACAGCCCTAGCATGTGCTGGGGCTGTTTCTAAATCTTTACATCTTTAAACTATCATCATCTCAACAAAGCATTATCGATATGGGCAAAAAATTATCGACATTAAAAAATCGTTTTTGGGTTATTTTTAATCACTATTTATCGAACTACATTATAGTATACTCTGGTGATGATCGTCATCTTTTTATAATCTGGTTATTTGGTTATATATATCGACTTTAAGATAAAAGTCGATAAAGTGTAGTACTACTGCAGAAATAGAAACCATAAAAAAAAGCATAAACCAACAATGGCTTATGCTTTTAGATGATAAAAAATCTATAACTTATACTTTTCTGAAAGTCTCTTTTATTAGGGCCCCACATATAATTGCACCAATGAATGCAATTGGCATCACCCAAATTGCAGATTGGAATGCTGTCTGTAGTTGATCCATACTTGCATTTTCATTTCCTCCAAAATACCCAACTAAACTGCCAAATAATGGTTGTCCTATTGCTCCAATACCCATCAATACTACTGCAGATAAACCATTCGCAGTTCCTAATACTTCATCATCATTAGATTCACCTATAACAGGGTATCCAATGGTCTGTGCTGAAGTTATGATTCCTAAAGCTAAGAAGGTAAAATAGAAATATCCAGCAGCATTTGATAAAGGGAACATTATTAAAAGCATGATCAATAGAGATAGAAAAGCTCCTCCAATCATAGCAATTTTTCTTGATTTTAATTGATCAGAAATCCAACCACACAATGGAGACCCTACCATTGTACCTATAAATATCATCCCGATGATACCTGTGTAAGTTTCTTCTGAAAATTCAGGGTTAACAAATTTAAGATAGGTAGTTCCCCAAACAGCACCAAGGAGTAGAACTGACAAATTTAGCAATCCAATATATAATCCAGCTAACCAGTTTTGAGAGTTAGATGCAGCAAGTTTAAGGCTTTTCATTAGAGATAAGCTGTCTTCTGTATTTACATCTTTTGATTCCTCAGAAGGGCTGTCTTGTACAAAAAATATAATACATAGTAATACTAATACGCCTAAGGCACTATTAATATACATAGTAGTGTCTCCACCGTAATATTCTAACATCATTAAAACAGGTGAGCCAGATACCCAACCACCAAAAACAGCAAACGTAACTAGTAATCCAGAAACTAGGGCCAGTTTAGATGATGGAAACCATCTTGGGGCTAATCGGAATGGGGCCATAAATGCGGCACAATGTGCAATACCTAATAGAAAACGAAAAATCATGGATAAGGTCTGATTATTAGATAAGCTAGTACCAATAACACAAACCACAGCTAATAATGCCGTACTCATAATTACTTTCTTTACGGAGACTTTATCTAATAAGATCCCAATGGGTATAAGCATGAGTACTGTTCCATATAAAAATGCACCTGCAAAACTTCCGAATTCAGCAATTGATGCTAAAGAAAGCTTATCTATAAAATAGGCTTTCATTGCTTCTGTACTGAATAATGTCATTTGAATGAAGCTGTAGAAAAAGAAAGCTCCTGCAGAAAATACAGATAGAATTGCTCGAATTGAACTTTTCGTTTCTGTTTGAGTAAGTGTTGTCATAATTGTAAATGGCCAATTAAAAAAATGTGATAATCAAATATGATTAATTCATTATCTGTATTGTAATACTTGTTTAACCATTTATAGATGGATATTAACTAATTATTAGTTTGAGACTAACACAAAAAATAATTGAATAACTACATAGGTTTATTTTTTATAAAGTAGGAAATGACTTGAAAAGAAAAGAGTCCGTTTTAAGGGACTCTTTCTCTTATATCATAAGTGTTTTTATTTATCGTATCAATAGGATTTGGCCTGTCTTCTCGTTGACGGATCCATCTTTTTGTGATACATATCGTATAGTATAAGTATACGAACCAGACATCATTTGAGCGCCTTTATACGTACCATTCCATCCATTACCTCTAGTACCAGCTTCGAATGAATTCGTATATTCTTTATGGAAAATAGATTCACCCCAGTTATTATAGATATGAAGATCAATATCTACAGCATAAGCAGGCTCCAATAAAAATTCATCATTGTTTCCATCTCCATTTGGTGTAAATGCGTTAGGTGCATTCATACGAGCTGGACAAATTTGATTGACATGAATCGTATCCATTGTAGAACATCTTGTAGCATGTGTTTCATCAATAACTAGAACAGTAAAGACTCCAGATCTATCTTTTGTAATAACCCTTGAAGTTTCACCTGTATTCCATTCATATGAGAAGTTATCACCTTCAATTGCAGCAACATCAAGAACATCACCAAACTCAAAACAGAAGGTAGTATCTTCCAATACTTTTCCTGGGTTAGGGTGGAATGTTGCCTGATATTCATGATTAAATTCACAGATTGTACCAGATTCATGTTCTACAATTGTTCTTAGAGAATATGTTCCTGTTTCAAGTACATCAATTGTTGCACTAGTTTCTCCCGTACTCCATTCGAAGGTTTGTACTACACCTGGGTATTCAGGAATTCGACCGTCAAATGTAATAGGATCGGTCTCACAAGATTCTTGAACAAAATCTTGAACAACATCAGGTACGATGTGGACAGTCACAGCTTTTGAATTAACACAACCATATTCATTTGTGACAGTTAAGGTATATGTTGTTTCTTCAGAGGGAGCAATGTCAATCGATTGAGTTGTTTGCCCCGTACTCCAACTGTACGTAACAGGTACATCTACTTGTGGAGTAATTGTCGCAGCTGCATCTTGACAAATCCAGATGTCGTCATCCATGGTAATAACAGGAAGTGCATGTACTGTGATACTATCCATAAATGTTGCAGAACAACCACCTGCATTTGTTACTTCTACTAATACCGCAAATGTTCCTGAGGTCGGGTATTGGTAGGTTGGATGTGTTGATGAATTGGTGAAATCAGGGGCACTATTTTCATCATAATCAAAATCCCATTTGATTGAAGTAATACGGTTATCTCCTGATGATGATAATTGAGGAGTTGTATTATTAAATGCTGCTATATCTCCAATACAGATGTCACTTGTTGTAAATGAAGGTGTAGGCACTTCGTAGACCTCAACATTTTGTGAATCGATATTAGAAACACAACCACTAGGAGAAGTAATTCTTAAATTAACAGTATGCGTTCCTATACTTCCAAAGATATGTGTTGTGTCTCCGTAAGACTGGATTTCATAACTACCATTATTGTCAAAGTCCCATTCAAAAATACTTCCGGGTTCAAGTGCAATAGAATTATCTGTTAAGAAATACACTGTTTCACCTTCACACCCAAAACCGTTTTGAACATTAATATTGGCCACAGGTGTTCTATAGAACTGAATGGTAGTTGTATCACTACTTCGACAACTAGCATCTAATTTATTATTGACCGTTAAAACTACATCAGCAGTGACCATATAACTACCAGAATTAAAAGTAGGGTTAGCAAAAGTGGCATTGTATGTATCCAAATTACTTTGTGTAGCAATACTACCTCCTGAAATATTTATCAGTGACCATGAATAATCCATACCACTCCATTGTACTTCACTTGGAGCTAATGAGTACACATGAGTATCACATCCTTGTAGCCCTGTTTGAGGTAAAGTTACCGTAGGTGTTCTTAAGAAAGTAACACCCATTTGATCTGTTGAAGTACCACAGTTATTAAATGAATTTTCTGTTTCCAGCGTAATAAATGCTCTAACATATGATGCATCAGCAGGTATAGTATTAACTATTAATTGTGGATTATAGATAGACATAGATGATAGACTAACATTTGCTCTAGAGTCATAGGTCTGAATATCTGTATCTACTTGATCAATTCTCCATGTGTAATTAAAGTTGTCTATACTTTCTTCATTTGTAGGACTAACTGTAATTTGAGATGCATTACAAGAAGCTTGAACATCATCTCCTAAAGAAGTATCAGGACTTCTGAAGAAAGTAACATCAATTGAATCTCTAACTGTTAAACAATATGGATTACTTGGGTTAGATATAGTTAATTTATATCTCGCTGTAACTTGTGCTGCACCATTAGGGAACTCAGGGTCAATTAATCTCATTTGATAGCCTGAACCACTTGGAGTTTCTACAATACTTGCCCCAGTATTATCACTTACATCACTTGTAATAAGTGTTCTTTCCCATGTATAAGTAAAGTTATTCACTTCTGCTTGAGTTGGGTTAATAGTAATAAAACCGGTCTCACAAGAAACAATCGGAGATGATATAAGTGAAACTGTAGGCTGTTTATGGAAACGAATAGTTACAGTTTCTGTATCTGAACAACTACCAACTCTATGTGAGGTATTTAGAGTCGCACTAATTTCAATGTATGAAGCCCCTGTTGGGAAGGTAGGGTTACTAAATGTCAACATATGCCCACCACTTCCACTAGAAGTTGTATCAACAGTTCCAGTGTTTAAACTTAAATCATCAGAAATCGAATAACTCCAATTGTAATCAAAATCGCTTACTAATTCTTCTCCGGTTGTAATGACAATATTACCTGTTTCACATTGATCAGCTTGATCAGGGCTAAGAGTGATTTCAGGAGTTCTATAGAATTCTAAAGTTTCATTTCTCGTAGTAAAACAGCTTGAAGGTTGATAGGCATTTCCTGCCATAACATCTACATCAACTGAAACAGTACCAGATCCATGATCGAAAGTTAAACGATCAATATGTAAGCTATCATATGTTGATAATGTATCTATTGTACCACCCGAAGTACTATTTATCGTCCAATCAAATACATAATTATTGACTTGACTATCTGTAATAGGGAAAGTGAGTGCTTTCAGACTTCCGTTTACTCCACAACCGATTGCAGATGTTAATAAATGAGTAGGAACCACAGGTGTTTTAAAGAAACTAATACCCACTTGTTCAGTGGTAATACAAGGTGAACTTGCATTCGGGTTGGTATTAATGACTTGTAGTTCATACAATACATCAATTTGAGTTTCGCCTTGATTAAAGTTTGGTGTATTGACTACAAGATCTCTTACAGTACTATTAACTTCGGCAACAGTACCATTCGTTTCTGAAATCTTCGTCCATTGGTATGTATAATCTGAAATCGTTTCTGAGAAAGGAGAAATCGTAATCTGATTAGCACAACTATCATTACTAGCTTTTGTTGCAGTAAAGTTGATATGTGGAACTCTAAAGAAAACCAATGTATGTTGTGCATTATCTCCACATGATGAACCATTTGGATTATTGACATTTAGATCAAGTGTGATTTCAATTTGAGAACGCCCAACTGTAAAATCATCATCTTCAAAATGTAAAGAGAAATTCTGATTATTGGTTTGACCATTGATAATATCAGCATTTGAGCCATTGAATCCATCTATAGAACTAATACTCCAAGTATAATCGTAGCCATTGATGACTTCATTACCAAATGGTTTAACAGTCACAGTATCTAATGCACATTCCGCATGATTATCTGTAAAAGATATCATTGGTTTACGAGCAAACTCTAATGTGTATGCAGTGTCAGCTGTACAATTTGTATTTAAATGATTATCTGTCTGAACATTAAATGTAGCAGTAATTAAAGAAGCACCATCAGGGAAATCTGAAGGATCAGCATCTATAGTTAGTGCACCCGCAGTTGAGGTATCTATATTATTTAATGTTGTGATTGAAGCATTATTATCTGTGAATATGGTATCAATAGACCAATTGAAATCATAATTATCTGTTCTTGGTTCAATAGTTTGTAGTGTCAAATTGATGTCGTCACAGACATTGAAATTATTAGCCGTTAATGATAACATTGCTTCTCTATCAAATACAACCGTTACTTGGTCTGTTGTTGTACAGCCATTATCCATGTTCATCACTTGAAGCTCATATATTGCTGTAACCCTCACTGTAGAGTTCGGGAAAGCTGGGTTATGGTCTAGAGTGATAGTATGGGTATTTAAGCCACTTTCTAAAGGATAAATACCTGCAGATAATAAATCTGTTCCATCATCTGATAAAATGCTAATTCTATTCCAAGTATAATTGTAACCTGTATTCTCTGCTTCCATAGGGAATAGAGAAACGGAAGTTCCTCTACAAACAGGAGAGAGGTTAAGCATTGATAAATCAGTTAATGGAGTTCTGAAGAATGTGAACGTAAATGTTTCAGAATCCGAACATCCACTAAGCGTATTACTTACATCAACACTATATGAAACATCGATTCTATGACTTAATGAATCAAATGATACAACAGAGAAAGAAACGTCTTGTCCATTATTGATATGAGTAGTATCAATTGTACCACCACTTACACTTACTTGGTTCCAAGTGTAATCAAAATTTGGAATTACTTCAGTGTTGAATGGTCGAATAACATTTACTTGTTGACATAAAGTACTATCTAATGATTGAGTAGCACTGATAATTGGGTTTCTATAGAAAACAGCATCAATAGTATCTCTTTCTTGACATAAAGTTGAAATCGAGTTTTCTACCATTACTTCATATTGGTAAGTCATCATAGCAGCCCCAGTTGGGAAAAATCCTTCCTGATCAATAGGGGTATTTAATACATAAGTATTATTTACTTGACTTACCATAGGAGCAGATAATCCCTCAGCATTTGGATTATGATCTGGTGTGATATTTAATAAGTTCCATGTATAATTAAATTGAGGAACATAGTTCTCTACCGTCTGTAAAGTGATACTATTTGATGAACATACAGATGATATAGTACTGATTGTAGGATCAGGGGTTCTGTAGAACGTAAAGGATACGGTCTCAGAATCTGTACAAGTAGGGGAATCAGAGTTTGTTACTGAAACAGTATAAGTAACATCAATTTGGTTTGAGGTAGGATCAAATTGTGGAGTATCAAAAGTTACATTCTGATTACTATTTGAAGATAAATTAATACTACCTCCATTTACAGAAACTTCACTCCAAATAACATTATATCCTGAAATTAATTCATTTCCGAATAGTGATATGTCATTTTGATTGCCACAATCTCCTGCAGTAAGAGATTGAACAACGTTAATATCAGGAACTCTAAAAATAGAGAAAGAGACATTTTCAGTATCAGTACATAACGTATTACCCAATGTATCACTATTTGATGCAGAAACAGTGTAGCTAACATCAATTCTGTGACTACCCGAATCATATAATGATTTCAGTAATTCGATGTTCTGAGTTGTTTTAGAATATCCACTACCAATATTTAGTTGTCCGCCTAAAACGTTTACACTATCCCAATTGTAGTTGTAACCTGCAATTACTTCACTACCGAATGTAGTAAGAAGATTAAGGGTATCACATGACGTAATTGTTTGAGCTAGATTTAATACAGGCTGTCTATAGAAATAGAATCGGAATGCAGTATCTGCTTCACAAGATGTCACCCCAGGAGTAAATGACAGTGCATTGTTTTCTACCTGTAATGTAACATCAACTAATATTGTATCACTTCCAGAGTTAAATACCGGATTATTTAATGTTAAGTCTTGTCCGTTTAATGAGGAATTGGAAATAGTACCACCAACAGGGTTAATAGTCCATGTGAAATCAAATGAAGAAGCAACATTTTCATTTCCATATGAAGTAATGATATTTTCGATTCCACAACCCGCTAAGCTTTGAGCGATATTTATAGTTGCAGGACGATAGAAAATCATCGTAGTATCTAAATCACTGACACATGAATTTTGGTACGTATTGCTTATCTCAATATTAAATGGAATTTCAATGGTATTACTACCTGGAGCAAATGCATCCATAGGTAATGTAATAGATAAATTTTGACTATTTATTTGAGCTGTAATACTATCTAACACTGCCTGAGGTAAAGTATTGCCATCTGAACCAGCACCTGAAATACCACTGGTATTTAATGTCCAATTATAATCAAAACCATCATTGTGTTGGATATTTTCTTGTTTTCCTAAAGGATAGAAGTCAACAGTTAATCCACAATCTTCAGTTCGTTCTTCAACAAAAGCAGTGAAATTAGCCTGACGGTAAAATGTAGTGGCTAAACTCATAGAATCTTCACATGCTGGAGAATTAACATTAAAAGTTTCAATTAAATACCTTGTATCGATGCGTGTCGAATGCAGTGCAAAAGTATCAACGGTCACTGTTAGGTTTTCATCTGTTAATGAAGAATGGTTTACATTACCACCATTAATTGATACTTGCGACCAAGTATTAGCAAAACCAGTAATATTTTCATTAGCAAATGGATATAACGTTAATGCAGCATCACAACTATCTGAACTCGCTCTAGAGTAGGTGATATTGATTTCTGGTTCTCTAAATAATGAGAACATAAATGTTGTATCATCATCACACATCGACTCACCAGAATTGAGCATTGTAATGTTGTATGAAGCATCAATTTGAGATTGACCGGAGTTAAAACTACTGACACTAAATGTGACGGATCTATTTCCATCCAATACCGCTGGAGTGGAAGTAATTGTACCACCTGTAAGTGAAAGTTGAGTCCAATCAAAATCAACATCATTTAGCATTGCGTTATGCGATTCTACTAATATCGAACTTTGACAAGCACCAGTCATATTAGTTAGCATCATTTCAGGTGTTCTATAGAATTTAAAACTGATAGTATCTTCATCAAAACACTGATTCGATAAAGTATTTATCACTCTTAATTTATAATATGCATGAATAATGGATTCTAAGGTATTGAAACTATCCACAGAAACGGTCAGTTCTCTTTGCATACTAGATGCATTATCATTTAAAGCACCATTTCTAATAGAATCTAAAGTCCAAATATATACATAGCCATTTACATCATTCGGGAATGGAGCAGCTGTTCCGTTATAATCACAATTATTTAGTTTTGAGCTTAAGAACGGTGTGTCAATATCTGGTGTTCTATAGAAATTCAAGGTATAATTTACCGTATTCGAACAGGTAGGGTCTGCTGTAGCCAAAGTATTTACAGCGGTTAACTGCAAAGTGATTTCTATGTGTGATTCATTATTCACAAAATCATCATCTGTAACCGTAAAAGTAGTGTTCTGTGTATTATAGGTATCACCTACACTATAATCACTACCGTCATACCCATTAATAGACGTGATGTTCCAAGCATAATTAAAACCAGCAATACTTTCACTGCCAAATGGTTGGAGTGTTGAAGTTAGAGCACATGAATCTAATTTGTCTTCTACAATACTAATATCTGGGTATCTATAAAATTGGAATAATATAGTTGTATCTGTTGAAGAACAAATAAGGTTTGAATTACTATGCTGTACATTGAGATCCATATTAAATGAGATCATATTAGAACCTAATGCATAAGCAGAATCAGGAATTGTCAACTCGAAGTTTTGAATATTTTCTTGTGCTGTAATACTGTCCAAAACAGATGAAATGAGTGTTCCATCAATGGCACCGGAAACAGATGAAGCATCTAGTGTCCAAGTGTAATCAAAACCATCTCCATGATTAATAATTTCAGTATTACCCAAAGGGAAGGAATGGAATGTTCCACCGCATAGGCCTAATGGATCTGTTTGGGTATAAGCTGTGAAATTAGGTGAACGATATAAGTTAAATTCTACAGTATCTATATCAGAACATGTTGGTGACAAGCTATTCGTAGCTGTTAATTCGTACTGAACAGTTATCGTTGCAGCATTAAGATCAAATGCATCAACTGAGACATTTAATATATCGTCATTATTTGCACTGTTTTGTATAACAGTACCACCTGATACTGAAATTTGTCTCCATGTTCTATCAAATAATGGAATGGCTTCACCATTGAAAGCTTCCATAATTTCTGTTTGTGAACATGAATCTGTTCTAGCAGATAAAAATTCAATTTCTGGAGCTCTATAGAAAGTGACATTGAAAGTGGTATCATCATCACATGTATGCGATGAAGAATTACTAATTGATACAGAATATTGAAGGTCTATTTGAGCAGCATCTGTATCGAATGTTTTCACATCAACGATAAATGAACTATTGTTATTGGTGGAGTCAATGGTACCACCTGTTATGTTATCAAGGTGCCATGAGAATGACTCTCCAGCATTTATAAATGCTTCATTCATGGTAGAGAATGTGATTGAAGAATCTATACTGGCACAATTCACTACTTGCTGTGAGAAAGTGATTTCAGGTGTTCGATAAAATTCAAAATTGATATCTTCTTCATCATAGCAGCTTGGCACTTCAGTATTAAAGACTCTTAGTCGGTAAAGACCATCGATTTGTAAACTATTAGTACTGAAAGAGTCGACATCAATTGTAATCTGACGATCTGATAATGATGTATGGTTAACGTTACCTCCTGATACAGTTACAGGCATCCAAACATAAGAGAAGCCATTAATATTTGTAGCAAATGGTTCAGATGTTCCAATATGATCACAATTTGCAGCTTTGATAAAACTAAAACCAGCATCAATAATTGGAGTTCTATAAAATACCAAAGTATCCACCGCCATATCTTGACAAGATGTATTAGAAGGGTCTAAGTTATTAGCTACATCGAGTTCGAGAGCAATTACAATTTTTGACTCATTATCAATAAAGTCATCATCTGTTATTGTAATGGTTAGGTCTTGGTTTGTAGATAAATTTCCAACAGATAAATCGTTTGAAACATCGCCATCATTACCATCATACCCACTAATACTAGCGATTGACCATTGGTAATCAAAACCATTTATCGTCTCTAAACCAAATGGCTGTAATGTTGTGGTATATGCACAGCTATCAGACTTAATGGTCTGCATTGCAATTACAGGAGGACGTTTGTAAGAAATTACAATTGTCGTATCTGTTTGACAAGTAACATTGGCATCAGAGTGTTCGATATGTAAATCAAGTGATAGTTGTATTTCGTTACTTCCAGAAGCAAACTCTGTAATCGGCATATCTAGCATGAAATTCTGCTCATTGGCCTTACTTAAGATAGAATCTAATGTAGCATTAGATAGAGTAACTCCATCTGCACCTGCACCAGTAACACTATCAAAGGTCCAAGAATAATCAAAACCATCTCCATGATTTATCACTTCTGTAGTTCCTAGCGGATACACTTCACCCATTAATCCACAAGAATTTAATGGCATCAATTGACTATAATTACTCAAGCTTGGAGTTCTGTAGAATTGGAATTCTACTGTATCAATGTCCGAACAACCTGTAGCATCAGTATTTTGAACAGTAAGTTCATAAGCTACTACAACAAAAGCTGTATCTTGATTAAATGATGTTACATCTACAGTTAAATCTTGGCCAGTAAGTGAACTGGCATTGATAGTACCTCCATTAACATATAGTTCTCTCCATTGATAATTGTAACCGGATATAGTTTCATTACCAAATGGTTTTAGTGTATTGGTACTTGCACATGAGTCAGTACGAGTTTGTGAGAAGGTAATCTCTGGTGTACGGAAGAAAGCGATATTAAATGTAGTATCATCATCACATGAACTTAATGTGGTGTTGTCTATGATAAGTTGATATTGAGCGTCTAATCGATGTGATCCTGTAGCGAAGGTATCTACTTCAATTAAGTATTGATTTCCAATATTGACAGTATCTATACTACCCCCTGTAAGTGAGTTGACGTTCCAATAAAAAGTAGCTCCATTTAATGCTTCACTGTTAGCAGTAATCGTATCATTTAATTCACAAGCTAGAGGCGTTGGATTATATGTGATTTCAGGTGTTCTAAAGAAATTAATGGTATAAGATTCAACATCGAAACATGTAGGTGACGCAGAATTTTCAACCCTTAATTCATAAGTTGCTGTGATTACAGTAGAATTTAAATCCCATGAAGAAACGGAAACATTAATATCTTTATTAGTTAATGCATCTTCATTTAAAACTCCACCAGTTATTGATGTTTGGGTCCATGAGTAATCAAAACCAGGAATAATTTCACTTCCTGAAGAAATCTCGGCATCTTTTGCACAAGGATTACCACCAGCTTTTGTTTCGGTAAATACAATATCTGGAGTTCTATAAAAACGTAAAAGTAAATCTCTATTGATCCCACAATGAGGAATAGCATCAGCGCCACCGAGAGCCATTTTTCTTACTCGATTATTGGCGGTTACCTCAAATACATGTGCACCCGTAGCGAAGTCAGCATCGGTAAAAGTGATTGTTCTGATTTGAGCATTAGTATCTGTTGGTAACGTACCTCCAAAACCCGGGCTAGGGTTTCTTAACTGCCATCTGTAATTAAAGTTAAGTGTCTCTGTATGGTGATTTAATGTTACCGATAAACCACATGAATCTAACCTAGTATCTACTAATGTAAAATCTCTTGGTCTTCTTTCAATCTCAACTCTAAAAGTAGTATCGTTTAAACATGTATTACTGTGTGTGTTCTCAACATGTAAATTAATATCAAACCATAAATTGACTGAATCATCAACAAAGTAATCTTCAAATATATCTAATGATAAGTTTTGGGAAGTATCACTTGCAGTCACTTGGTTCACTAAAACCGTTAAAAATGTTGGATCAATATTGTGGTCAATGGCATTGTTAGACATACTCCAAGTGTAATCATAATCTTCATTATGAGGGAGGACTTCGCTTCCAAAAGGTGAGAAGTTAACCTCGTAAAGATTTCTTGCAGGAGTATTACATTCTTGATAATTATAGCTTAAACTAGAAAAATCTGGAGATCTGTAGAAATAAAATTCAATACTGTCTCTATCAGCGCCACCAATAGTATTTACAACATCAATATAAAACTTTGTATGGATTCTTGAACTTCCGTTATCAAAGGTATTTGGTGTAACAGTAAAGTCTTGTAATGATGTGTTTGTAATATTTATGGTACCACCATTTGTAAAAGCATTGCTCCATGTATAAGTGAACCCAGCAATAGTTTCTGAACCAAAAGGTTTAGCAAGATAGCTTGCAGTAACTCCACAATCTACTAATGTTGTATCCAAGTTAATCACTGGCATTCTATGTATTTGAACATCTACAGTATCTAATGTTGAACATGCAGTAGGGTGGTTGTTATCTGTAACTTGCAGTTGATAACGTACATCAATAATTGATTCTCCAGTATTGAAATCAGGTTCATCAACATCTACCGTTGCATTATGAATGTTTAATGCTGATTCTGTGATATTACCATTAGTAGGCCCAGATAATTTGGTCCATAGATATGCAAAATTAGTACTGTCATTTGCCAATGGTCTCAGTTGAACTGTAGTTGTATCATTTACGATAATACTATCTTGTCCAATTTCAGGGTCAGGATTTTCTCTAACATAAACTGTGATGCTGTCTATGTCTGTACAACCTCTTGCAGAAGTTACCCTTAACTTGACAGTATATGTTCCCGTTGAGGCATAATCATGTTGAGGATCTGCTACCGTTGAAATATTTCCATCACCAAACTCCCAAAGCCAAGTCGTAATATCATTGACATTGGCAGGTAAATCTCCTGCAGTGATAAATGGATTTAAGTTAGAATTATCAATTGTGGACTGATCTGTAAACTGCATAGTCTGACCAAGACATACCTCGTTTGCAACAGGGTTATTTAATCGTTGGGCAGACAAGCCTGCATCAGGTTCCTGGAATATATACACTAATGTACTATCTGCGGTAGGAGTGAAGGTGTGAGTACACCCTTTGTTTGTAGTAACCGTTAGTGTGGTGGTTAAGACTTGATCAAAACCAATCAGCGAGCCATTTCCATCCAACTGTGTTGTAAAATCAATTGTTGGGAATCTATGTAACAAAGTATCAGTACCGCCAAAGTCAATGGTACCATTAGAATTAAAATCCCAATCCCAGCGTACTATTTCGTCATCAGTAACAGGGGTGATAGTGGATAAATCATCAAATGATACACCATAACTTAAACAGTTATTTTGGTATGTAAAGTTAGCTGTTGGGTTTGCATTAACTATCACTGAGTCTTTAGCTGTTGTACTAAAGCAACCATCATTTGAAGTCACTCTCAATGCAACAGGGTAAACTCCTTGATTTGGAAAAGTATAAGTAGTCACACTATCAGTTGTAGTGATATCGTATGTTCCATCATTATCAATATCCCATTCAAACTGGGCAATTTGCTCATCATTGTATATTCCAAAGTCAGTATTTCTAGCATCCAAAGTAGTTGCTGACCCATTACAAACTTCATCATTAACAAAAGCTGCAACAGGAGTGGCATTATAAATGACTCTGATGTCATCGGTCATCACACATTCACTAACATTCAGCTGATTGTTAGACGCATCATTTTTATCAATGTAATTAGCAATTATAGTTGCTTGAATGGTATATAATTTTCCATCACTATCATCAGGATCAATAGTAAATGGAGCAGTATCTATAGGACCATGATTAAAAATGACTTCAGAATCATGACCTCCATTAGCTTGGGTAATAGGATTACCATCCACAAACCATCGATACTGAAGTTCCCAATAATACATATACTCTGATGTTTCAATAGTATCAGAAGCATTAAAAGATCCATTCCAAGAAAGGTCTTCAACATTTAAAGTATATGCCCCAGCATCTGTACATAAAGTTACATCAGGTGAAGAAATATCAGGACAATTTAAAATGGTCATATCACCGGAATAATCAGCTGGATAGGAACACCCATTTTCATCTACAAAAGTAAGGCTAGGAGTAATTGTACTCATATTAGCATTACTAATTGTTGAAGGATATACAAACACTTGAGAACTGTCTGTACCTAGTTGTCCATCACCAGAAGCCCAGTTATATATGGTATTGGTGATATCTGTGTTAGGGTCATCCACAGGAAATGCCACCATTGTTGTCGAAGCAGGTTCGAAACCAATTTTCTTTAATATTTCATATGTACCAGAAGTACCACCAACAACAATAGTTACAGTATTTGATACATCTTGACAACCATGATTATCAGTAACAGTTAGTACAGCATCATAAGAACCAGGAGAACTATAATAATGAGTTACACTACCAGAGTTGGTAGTAGCATCTATGGTACCATCATTATCGAAGTCCCATTCCCATAAAGCTATATCAACATCATAGAGATTATCTGATAAATCTAAATCATCTCTTCTAGAAGTATTTCCGGCAGTTTCATCCGCTAAATCTGTAAAACTCACAAAACCAGGACATACCAAATTATATGTGTTGGGAGTGAAGTCTGCCGCTAAATCCCTCATAGTAGGAACCGTAAATGACAGAATTTGGTCATCAGAACAACCATTTTCATCCACCACTTGAATGGTTAAATTATAAGGACCTGCAGGCAAAGAAACCCTCACAGTGTCATTATTAATCGAATTGGGAGTTACGGCACCGACACCAACGCCACCTGTAAATAGGTTGATGGTACTTGTGCTCAAATTATAGACTTCATTATCATCAAGATCAAGTGTTAACTCAGTAATTACTTCATCACAGACATAATCGAAAGCAACAAAGTTGTCATGAGGAAGGGGGAATGTGAAATCTGGTTTAGTTACAGTGATATCATGAGTATATGAAGCAGAACATCCATTTATTGATAATTCTAATGTTATGGTGTGTGCTAAATTTTGAGGACTATTTGGAGATGAAAATACGATACCAGTTAAATCAGGAACGTTTCCAGAAATAGGTACAGTACCTGATGTTTGAGAGACACCATCTACGAACCATTCATAATCTGGTTGAGTGGGACTGTACATTAAATTTTGCCCTTGAAAAGTAAGGTTGTCCCCAACACAAGCTGCGGCAAGTCCTGTTACATTTACCGAACCACCTGTAATTTGTATTGGCCCTAAGTTCTCACTAAATGTACAACCTCCAACTGTAGTTACAGTAACAACACCGATATAAGAACCAGGTGTTGGAAAAGTAGTATTCACGATGCTATTATTTGAGCTAAAGCTAAATTGAATACTATTGTCAGCTGTATTTGTGAAAGTCCAATTGTACACTTGGCCAAGATTCCCGTCTCCGGCATCAAATTGTAAAATGCTATTTACACAAGTGCCTGAAGAGGTAGATGGAGAAGGTGATAAAACGGGTAATGGACCCGGCATAACAATGGTAGTGTCTTCAAAATCTGAACAACCTACGCCAGGTTCTGTTGCTGTGATTCTAATATCTACAACAGAACTTTCAGGTATTTCACCTTGAGGGTAACCAGTAAAAGTAGGGAAGGTGGCTTCTGATAAGAAGTTATAATTCTCATCTTTCGTAGATTGAGAAGTCCATGTAACTTCATCACTATTTCCGTTACCCGGTGGATCAATGGTTAATGTCCATTGATAGTCTGTATCTACTGTTCCTAATGAGTTATTGATGAATGACAAAGTTGTAGGTGCACAATCATCCAAAGTGATTTCATGTTCAGCTTCAGAAGGGTTTATCGTAATAGTTTCTGCAGTAGGATCACCTGCACAGCCATTGATTACTGCTCTAATTTCTACTGTAAAAGTACCTGGTAGTGCTGTTCTTGCACTATCCACAATATCGCCATAATAGAATTGACCTAGACCAGTGTTACCAACAGTTACCCAATTTAAATTACTAGCATAACGATATTGGTAGACAATAGGGAATTCTCCAGACAGCCCCAATCCTAGAGTATCTGCATGGGTTGTTGTTGAAAAATTGACAGTTGTACCAATACAAATTGTAGATGGACTAAAATTTAATGTAGGATTATCAAAAACTTCACCCACTAAGTAATTAAAAGCCGGTGAAGAAAAAGTACATGCACTATTATCCCCAATTGGATCTAATGTAATGTTATGGTAAATGTCATAATCACCATGAGATAAATTGGTAAAAGTGAGTGGATTCACACTGTAATACGTAGTGTCATCATAGGTTTTATTAATCACCATCCATTCTTCAGTATCAACACTAAATGGGTTCGTTACTGTATTTGTATTTCGATCTTCCCATGTAACCGAAGAGGCAAACGAGTCACTTGAAGGTTCGCAAGCAAAATTTGCACCTGATACTCTTACATCTAATGGAGCGGAATAAACATCAATACTGTTCAAAGCACAATTATCATTGATGTCTCCTGTTTGTGCGTCAAAATACAGTTCAATGGTGTGAGAACCATAACCAGCAACAGCAAGTGTATCAGTAGATTGATTAAATCCCGTAATTGTGGTACCATCAATAACCCAATAGTAATTTGCTACATTCTGTAGATTGATGGCATTAACGATTACATTGAAATTTTCACTACAATAATCAGTGTTATTGGCAGCAATACTGATCCCTGCTTGTGGTAAAATAGGTACGGTTTGAACATCTGTAAATTGACAACTATTGTCGGTTAATCCCTGAATAGTTGCCGAAATATTGACATTAATTGGGTTAGGGTTTGGGTTACTGTAAGTATGCGTTGCTACATCTCCAATAGCAATTGTCTCTGTGTTCCCATCTCCCCAGTCCCATAATACTTGAAGACCAGAAAATAATGGATCTATTGTTCCAGGAGTGTAACTAACTACATGAGTATTACAGGTACCAGAAATAGATGCTGTACCATATAATGATGAGATATCTCTAAAGTAGATATTTTCTGTTTGTGTGGAAGTACCTGGACAATTATTGGCTTCACTACTCAATGAAACTGTAAAATCAGTCCCATCAGAGCTATCAAATGTATGTTGAATGGCAGCAACATTCGTAGTATCAAACGTCCCATCACCCCAATCCCAAAAATATGTAGGGGTCACATTTAAACCATCAGTGTCTATTGATGAAGCGGTAAATGTAATAGTTTGTGTAGAAGCACAGCTAATCGTTTGAGAAGTTGTAAAAGTAGATGTAAAAGGAGCTTGAACAGTTATATAACCAGCTTCATTTGCAATAAATTGACAACCATCAGTAGTTGTACCACTTAGTGCAACATCAAAAGAACCGGAATTATTGATTGTAACTTTTGCGGAATCATTAACAACAGGGTATAATTGATTATCTACTAAAAAATTTAATGATGAAAAGGTTCCTGGAGTAATATTTACTAAAGTAATTTCTTCACCTACACAAATATTTCGTTTATCTGCATAAAATTGTCCGTCCGGCCTACTATAAACCTCAATAGCATTATTTGGAATTGTGGCTGTTACAGAACTTGTAGACCCTCCAAAAGTATCATCATATGTGACTCGAACCCCATAAATACCTGTAGAATTGAATTGATGATAGGGTTCAGCGAGATTTGAAAATGGAGTGTAAGTAACACCATCATAAATCTCCCAATTATAATTCGAATATGTATGATTGAGCTGAGGAGAAATAATAAATTGCAAAGCAACACCTCCACATCCACTGATAACAGTATTAGGATCTGTCTCAGTAGAACCTTGATAGACTCTATGTATAGTTTGCCCTAAAAGAGCATTGGCTAAAAGAGTTAGTGTCAAAGTTAGAATCAGCAGTAATGATCGTAATAACGCTTTCGTCATATGGGTTAAGTAGTTCTAGTAGCAGTAATCAAAAGAAAGTTAGGTCTTTCCTTATAAGCAACTTGGGTTATAGATAATTCGCTTTGGGTGTATTTTAATTATACGTATTCATACAATAATGATCCATATTTAATTTAATGAAAATCAAATAGGATCATTGTAGTGATGTAAGTAATATCTTGAAAGAGAATAAAAAAATTGTACTATTCTTATAATAAAGGAGATGGACAAGGTAAATCCATTGGTTTTCTTTTTGGTTTCTTTTTATAGTCCTTGTATAGATTAAAAGTATATTGAAGACTAATTTCGTGAGAATTAGCATGTTGTTGAGGTAAGTCAGATAGTGTTACATCATAACTATATCCAAAATTAAGGTTTCCGACTTTTATACCTGTCAAAATAACAACAGCATCATGGTTTACTGCATTGTCTTTTTCAGCTCCTTTTATTAATGGTAAACCTCTGTACCATACACCAACTAATAGGGGTTGGTAATGGAAATACATACCTAAACTCAGTTGATCATTTTTACCTTGAGATTGATAATGCATTGCGAATGTAAATGATTTTCGATGGTAATCGGGGATATGTGTATGATGCCCTTTAAATTCTAATGGTATCATATACCCAGCTTCAATAGATACTCTTACTGGCAGGTAAGCTTGCTCTCCAATGAATGAAATATTAGGAGTATTTACATGATATAGTCCCAAACCAACCCAATATTTTTCTCCATACAACATGGCTCCAGTATTTACATCTGCATAACCTACTTGGGTATGAACAAATGGTTCGTTTGTTCCTCCGCCCGTAAAACCAAAGGAATCTAGCTGATCGTTGAAAACTAATGATGATAAATCAAGTTTATTTTGTCCGTAACCAACCTGTAAGCCAACATTAAGGCCAACATACTTTGAAATAGGAATAGTATAAGAGCCAGACACAGTAAAAGTAGAATGCTGTAATGGAGTTCCTTCATTTACACCATAGCTGTCATTTTTTATATATCCTCCGAGTGAAAATCTTTTATACTTAAAATTGTGATCAAATGATGCCATAAAAGACTGTATTCCAGCAGGTAATCCTACCCATTGGTTTCGATAATTGATGATGGCTCGTGTTTCCTGACTTGATCCTGTTAGGGCAGGATTAAGGTATAATGGTGTAGCATAGTATTGTGAAAACTGAGTGTCTTGTCCGAATAAATAACTGCTTGTGAGTATGCTGGTTGTGAGAAAGATAAAGCAGAAATAGTTTTTAAAATTAGGTCTCATAAGTAATTAGGTGATTTACTTACAAAACGTATTCTGAAAAAAAATCGTTTCTTCTAAATTGTATTACAACTTACGTCTGCAGAGTTTTTTTCGAAATTCAGTTGTAAAAAAAAGTTTCATTATTTTTGTATTATTTTGAGTCTCTTCTTACTAGTGATATTTTGATAAGTAATATTGTTAATTGTAGAAATAGTACTTTTTGAAAGTGATAATTTCCTTTTTGTATTGATATCAAACATTTGTGTAACAAAAAAACTGATCTCAATTTCTTGAAATCAGTTCTTCAAAACTAGAATAAAATTCATTTTTTAGGAATTGCTTACTTCTTCTTCTTGTTTGGTCTTCCATCTTTCATGGAACCAAACCCATTGGTCAGGAGCTTCGCGTATAAATTTTTCAAGTGCCAATGACATATTTTGAGTATTGGTCTTAATATCTTCTTTTAAGTTTCCAGTTTTCTCAAGAGGAACTTCAGGTCTAAATTCTAGTAAATGCTTACCATTACTTTGTAATTTTATCGAAGCAGGAATAATTGCTGAATCCGCTTTTAACGCTAATGTAGCAGCGCCAATAGGAGTAGCAGCAGGTTTTCCAAAGAAGTCTACAAAAGTATTTTGAACTTTATCAGTATCTTGATCAATAAGCAAAAAAGCTAAACCGCCATCTTTCAACTTTTTGAACATTTTAATACTTCCTCTAGGATCAGATCTTTCAACAAAGTCAGCTTGGTCATTTTTATTATGCCTTCTCGTCTTTACTACAAGATCATTTAATTTTTCATCATGTAGCTTAGCACCAATTGCGATACAAGGATAATTACTCATACTAAGATAAAAACCTACCATATCGAAAGCACCTCTATGACAGGTCAATAAAATTACTCCTTTACCTTTATTGTAAGCATCAATTAGATGTTGTTCACCCTCGACTTCCATTACAGCAGTCAATTCTTCTCTTGTTCTAATAGAAGGGTAACGTACAATATCCGTAAAGTTTTTACCTAAATTAGAAAAAACCTTCTTTGCTATATTTTGTATTTCAGCATCACTAAGCTCATTTTCATAAGCATATTTGAGATGCTTTAAGGTTAGGTCTCTTGTTTTAGGCATAATGTAGTACACTAAACCTCCAAGTTTTCCAAAAGACCACATTAACATATTTCTTGATGCCCAATTAGCGAGTTTTATTAACCCTTTGATTAATTGATATAAAAGTTCGTATTTAACTTTTTTCCAACCCTTATGTTGACTCATTAATATATATCTTAAATGTAAAAAGGCAACGAACCTCCGTCCGTTGCCTGAATATTTATTGATAGCTATTGGTTATACATCAACTTTTGCATAACGAGCATTTCTTTCAATGAAATCTCTACGAGGAGCAACTTCGTCACCCATCAACATAGAGAATAAATGATCAGCTTCGGCGGCAGATTCGATATCCACTCTACTCATACTACGGAATTCAGGATCCATAGTTGTGTGCCAAAGTTGTTCTGGGTTCATTTCACCAAGACCCTTATAACGTTGGATGTTCACTTTTCCTTCATCGCCACCAAATTCTTGGATAGCTCTCATACGATCATCCTCAGACCAGCAATACTTTTCTTGCTTGCCTTTCTTCACTAAGTAAAGAGGAGGTTGAGCGATATATAAGTATCCTTGTTCGATCAATGGTTTCATATAACGGAAGAACAAAGTTAAAATCAATGTTCTAATGTGTGAACCATCGACATCGGCATCGGTCATAATAATGATTTTATGGTAACGTAACTTTTCTAAGTTAAGCTCTTTTTCATCATTTTCAGTACCAAAACGAACACCTAATGCAGTAATGATATTTTTAATCTCTTCGTTATCATAGATTTTGTGTTCTTGAGCTTTCTCAACATTAAGGATTTTACCTTTTAATGGAAGAATAGCTTGGAACATACGATCACGACCTTGCTTAGCAGAACCACCTGCTGAGTCACCCTCCACTAGGTATAATTCTGAAACTGCAGGATCTTTTTCAGTACAATCAGATAATTTACCAGGAAGACCAGTACCAGTAAGAACGTTCTTACGTTGTACCATCTCTCTTGCTTTACGAGCAGCATGTCTTGCTTGAGCAGCAGTAATTACTTTTTGTACAATATTTTTAGCCTCTTTTGGATTTTCTTCTAAGAACGTTTTTAATGTCTCAGTTACAGCTGAATCTACCGCTCCAGAAACCTCAGAGTTACCTAATTTTGTTTTAGTTTGACCTTCGAATTGTGGTTCAGGAACTTTAACTGAAATAATTGCAGTTAAACCTTCTCTAAAGTCATCACCAGATATATCTACTTTTACTTTGTCTAATAAACCTGTAGAATCTGCATAAGATTTTAAAGTTCTTGTTAGTGAACGTCTAAAACCTGCTACGTGAGTACCACCTTCGTAAGTATTAATGTTGTTTACATAAGAGAATACATGTTCCGAGAATGACGTATTATAAGTCATTGCCACTTGAACTTGAATATTTGCTTTTTCACCCTCCATAAAAATAGGAGTAGCTAGAAGTGATTGTCTCGTATTATCTAAATATGCAACATATTCGCTAAGACCACCTTCAGAATGGAATACTTCACCTACAAACTCACCATCCTCATCTTTTTGACGAAGGTCTTTTAAGTGAATTGTAATACCTGCATTTAAGTATGAAAGCTCTCTTAATCGAGAGGCAATAGTATCATAGTTATAAACGCCATGAGTGAAAATACTTAAGTCAGGCCAGAATTGAACTGTTGTTCCTGTGATGTCAGTTTCTCCAATCTGTTTAACATCGTACTGAGGAATACCAGTCTTATATTCTTGTTGGAATATTTTACCGCCTCTATGAACTGTTACCTTTAAATCTGTAGATAATGCGTTCACACAAGAGACACCAACACCGTGAAGTCCACCTGATACTTTGTAAGTGTCTTTATCAAATTTACCACCGGCATGTAGTACAGTCATTACTACCTCAAGAGCTGATTTTTTCTCTTTCGGGTGCATGTCTGTAGGAATACCACGGCCATTATCAGAAACTGTAATTGAATTATCTTCGTTTACAGTTACATATATATCTGTACAATAGCCAGCCATTGCTTCATCAATTGAGTTGTCTACAACCTCCCAAATTAAATGATGAAGACCTTTAATACCAATGTCCCCAATATACATGGCTGGTCTTTTACGAACAGCTTCCAATCCTTCAAGGATCTGGATATTACCGGCTGAATAATTGTCTTTTTTTTCTTCCATATCTTTACTAAAAAATATCTGCGAAGCTACCCTTTTTTGTCATTAATTACAACCCCTAATAGGGTCTAAAAACTTAGTTACTTGCAGTCAAGGCTTTTAATCTTCTTTTGGATTCTGAATCAATACTATTTTTATAAGGATGTTTGGGATATGATATAGCCTTTTTATAAAAAAATCGAGCTTGTTCATCTTCGTTAAGGCCTTCATAGAGGTGCCCTAAGTTTAGAGAAGCATTCGCAGGATAATATTCTTTTGGTTTAGATCCTCCCAATTCCAAAACTTTAAGATAAGCATTTATTGCAAAAGTAGTATCATTTAACTCTTGTTTTGCTCGCCCAAATCTATAATAAAATTCCAATTGATTTAAATGATTTAAACTATCGATATTTATTCCTTTTAACTTCTTAATCGATTCATTGTAATTACCTCCATCAAATAGTATTCTAGAGAACATGATATCAGCGTTAGGTAATTCATCTTTTTTAACGAATGAAATTGCATATTTGTCAACACTGATAAGGGCTGTACCTTTATTGATTACCATCTCTTTGAAATACTGAACACTATCTGTAGTATTATTTACTAACCAATAGGAGATCAGTTTTTTATAATAAATATCTTTAGTATAGTCTTTTTCTGTTTTAGATAAATATTTATTGAAGTAGACATTAGCTGAATCAAAGTTAGTAAGGTAATAGTAACTGCTACCTTTTAGGTAATTATAGTATCCAAACCATTGGTTTTTTTTGATGTCAATTTTATTGAGAAAATAAATGGTTTTTTTTGGTTTTCTTAGTTTATAATTCACCCAGGCAATGGCACATTGGGCGATAGCTGAATCTTTAAAATTATTTTCGTAATCAATTAGCAATGAGTTAGCTAATTCATAGTTTTTTAAAAAATATGTGTTGATTAGTAATTCAGAGGTATAAGCCTGAAATTTTGTGATTCTATCCTTTGATTTTTTTGCATCAGAAATAAGATCCCTTGATAATTTGGGGTCTATAGGAGAGAAGCCAAGGAAATTTCTAAGCCAGTGATATTCATTTGGAACAACTTCTAAAGCAACAGATATCATTCCTACATTTAATCTTTTTAAGGTATCCAATTCATTCTCTTCTAAAGATTTCAGTGAATTGTGATAGGCCTTTTTTAGATCCCAAAATGCACTCCAATATTGAGTATTTTTCATCTCACATAAGCCTCTTATGATGAGCTCATTTTCAGAATATTCTGATTCAGAAATTACTTTAGGGAGTGGATAATTTTCATTAGGTGATAATAACACCTTAAGATATGGGTATAGATAGTTTTCATCGTAAGTAATACTTTGATGTGTAGAACTATACACTTCAGTTGTTATCATAAATATTGCTAATATGAAAAGTATTTTGATGAAAAAATCTCTCATGAACTCATTAAGTAAAATTCAAATCTATCAATTTGATGTTAAAAGGCCATCAAATTTTAATAACATTAAGTGAAAGCAACGATAAAAAATTGGAATCGTTAAATATTTTAGATAATCTTGTCGTCTAATAATTCTGAAAAATCATATGAAATTTATTGTTGAAATAATTTTACCTGAAGTTCTAGATCAAAATCTTATTGACTTACTTCCATCTCAATATACTGAGATTGGAGAAATGATGAATCAGGGAATTATATCATCTTTTATGTTATCTGACGACGCACAAAAGGCTTGGTTGACTTTAGATGCGACTTCAGTTGACGAAGTAGACAATATACTCACTGCATTTAAACTTTATGACTTTGTGGAGATGAATATCATGGAGTTGAGTATATCTGAAATGGCCTCACCAGCAGTGCCAACCTTCTCGTTAAATTAAGAAATTTACTAAAGTATAATTATAGAAGCCATCCATTTAGGGTGGCTTTTCTTTTTAATGTGTAATACTTTGCACGTAATTTGCTTACAAAACTATTATTCCAATTATCAAATTATATATAAATCATAATGCAAAGATTTTTTTCATTATATATTTTACTCATTTTCTTTTCTTTTAATGCTAATGCTCAAGAAGAAGATGTAACATCTAACCCTTTAGTTTTAAAGCTAGGAGGGTATGATTTACTTTATAGCGAAGTGAAATTTGATGAAATAGAGTTCCCAATGAGTGATGTGGATATTATTCCATTAAGTGGTAATAAAACTTTTGCAACTTTTAAGGCTACAGGAGAGCGTCACCCAGATGGACAACAGATTTTGCAAACTTATTTTGATAAAGTGAGATCTTTAAGAGGTAAGCCCCTTTTCAAAGGAGATAATTATGGATCTTTTCAAGTAAAATCGAACAATAAGAAATTTTGGTGCGTGATTGAAACTCATGAAAATGGAGATTCATATACGGTAACCATTATTGGTCAAGATAGAATTCAAGAGGCCGAGACTGCACAAGAAATGTTGGAATTGTTGAAATCACAAGGTTCAGTAGATTTATATTTCCAATTTGCAACAGGTAGTGCAACATTATCAAAAGCCTCTCAACAGACGGTAGATGAACTTTCAATGTTGTTAAAACGCTATGCTCCAAAACTTAAACTAAGTATAGAAGGGCATACCGATAATGTAGGTAGTGTATCAGCCAATAAGAAACTATCACTTAATAGAGCAATTGCAGTAAAAAAGCAATTAGTTAGGAAAGGGATTGATCCAAATCGATTGGAAACTGTTGGATGGGGTTCTGAAAGGCCGATTTCATCAAATGATGATGAAAAAGGTAGAATGAAAAACCGTAGAGTTTCGATAAAAGCAATCAACTAGATATATTTGTAACCGATTCAATAATGGATCGGTTTTTTTTATTTATATGAAACAATACTTCACCTTAATATTACTAACGCTTGCATTTTTTAGTTGTGATGAAAATGCCAAAAGAAATCAATCTTTTATAAAAGGTAGAGATGCTTTACAAATGAAAGAATTTGAAAAAGCTGAAATTCAATTAAAATTAGCTTTAGAAGAGGATTCTCTTTTTACAGAAGCATGGAATAACCTAGGAATTGCCTATGATGGACAAGGTAAAACTTATGAGGCTTTAAATGCATATAACATAGCCTTGAAACAGGATAATTGTTTAGAAGATGCCTACCAGAATAAAGCAAATGTCTATTTTAAATTAAAAGACTTAGATAAAGCAATAAAGACAGTTAGTAAAGGGCTTACATGTAACCCCGAAAACACATCATTATTACTAAATAGAGCAACCTTATTAGAAGAGAAAGGGGATTTTCAAGCGGCACTTGCTGATCTTAAACAATTGAAGGAAATCTCAGGAATTAGTGATGTTCTATACACCAATTTAGGTTTTGTATTTTATCATATTGGGATTTTAGACTCTGCATTTCATTATTCACTAATGGCAATTGAAATTAATCATAAGAGACATGAAGCTTTCAATAATTTAGGAATGGTTGAAATGCAAAAAAAGAATTATGGTGAAGCATCTAAGTTTTTTGAGAAAGCTATCGAAATCATTCCTACAAATTCTGTTTATCGCATAAATTTAGGTCGAAGTTATTTAAATGATAAAAACTTCAAAGAATCAGTTGACGCATTTAATATGGCTGTTTATTATAATGAAGAATTAGCATCAAAGGAGACTTCTGTTTATTCTTCATTGATTCTTAATAAAAAATACCAAGAAGCAACTAAGCTATTAACTGAGAATATTCCTGAAGGAAGACAAGCTCAAAAATTGGAGGAAATAATTACTCAAATGATCAGTTTAGAAGAAAAATCTTCTATTTGTGAATATATCAGCTATCTAAAATCAAAAAACATGGAAATAGATAAAGAAATTTATCTGAAATGTAAATAAGGTTTTATACATTAGTGTAGAATAGAGTTTGATCAGCTAATAAATTACTTTAATCACAATCAAACGCTAACAAAAAAAGGAAATTAATACCACATGGATTATCAAAATCTTCTTTTAGAAAAGAACGATGGTTTACTTACAATCACTATTAATAGAGAGAGTAAACTAAACGCACTTAACGGAAAAACATTACAAGAACTGAAGAGTGCATTCGACATGGCTTATGATGAAGAAGAAATTCGAACTGTGATCATTACAGGAAAAGGAGAGAAAGCTTTTGTTGCAGGAGCTGATATCTCAGAGTTTAAAGACCTGAATGAACTAAATGCTAGAAAATTCTCTGAAGAAGGCCAGGAGATTTTTAATGGTATTGAGAATTGCCCTAAACCTGTCATTGCAGCTGTTAATGGTTTTGCTTTAGGTGGAGGATGTGAATTAGCTATGGCATGTCACATTCGTGTTGCATCTGACAATGCAAAGTTTGGTTTGCCTGAAGTATCATTAGGTATAATACCTGGATATGGTGGGACACAAAGATTACCAATCCTAGTAGGTAAAGGAATTGCTAACGAAATGATTCTTACTGGAGATATGATTTCTGCTAAAAGAGGTCATGAAATTGGTTTAGTAAATCATGTAGTCTCACAAGATGAGTTAATGAATAAAACAAAGGAGATCGCAGCAAAGATCTTAGCGAAAGCTCCGATTGCAGTGTCACATGCCATTGATTGTATCAATGCAGCTCATACAAATGCATCTGGATACCAAACTGAAGCGAATGCTTTTTCAAGTGCAATAAAAACAGATGATTTCACTGAAGGTACATCTGCATTTTTAGAAAAAAGAAAGCCTAATTTCACAGGTAAGTAATTGAAATATAATTATATATAAAACCTCTTTGTTCAGTGTAAAATTGAACAAAGAGGTTTTTATTTTTAAAACTACTCATGTTAAAAAAATTATTATCAGATACTGTTATCTACGGATTAACTACAGTATTAATGAGGTTAATAAATTATTTATTAGTACCTCTTCATACTAAGGTTTTTGATCCTGATGCGTTTGGAATCGTTTCTATTTTTTATTCTTTTGCGGTTTTCTTCAATGTGATATACACATATGGTATGGAGACAACGTACTTCTGGTTTGCATCAAAAGAAGGTAGTGATAAAGAAGAAGTTTTTTCTAAAATACTTTCTTCATTGAGCATTACATCAGTAGTGTTCTCCAGTATACTTTGGTTGTTTTCTGGGCAAATTTCAACACTCTTAGGCTTTGAAAACAGTGATATATATGTGAAGTTTTTTGCCTTACTATATGCGATTGATACTCTATTAGTAGTTCCTTTTGCAAGTCTTAGAATCGATGGTCAAGCGAAAAGATTTGCTGTATTAAAAATTATAGAAGTAGTATTAACCGTTGGTTTAAATTATTTCTTCTTAGTTACCTGTGTAAGTATCGTTGAAACTAATTCAGATAGTTTTATTACTGAGTTTGTGTCAAAAATTTATGATCCTTCATTAGGATTGGGTTATGCATTCCTTGCAAATTTGATCTCTAAAGCAATTATCATGATCTTATTCATGGATAAGTTTATTAAACTCAAGTTTTCATGGTCTTGGAAATCAATGAAACCATTTTATTCTTATGGTTTTCCTTTAGTTTTTGCAGGAGTTGCTTTTGCCATTAATGAAGTTTCTGATAGGCTATTAATTCCATTACTATTACCTGAAGGGTTTTATAGTTTCGGTGATGCGGATTATGCTGTTGGTGTATATGCTGCTTGTTATAAACTATCAATATTTGTAACGTTTACAGTTACTGCGTATAAATATTCTGCAGAACCTTTTTTCTTTAATCAAGCAGGTTCGAAAGACTCTCCAAAAGTTTTTGCAAGAATCATGTATTATTTCGTAATAGTACTAATGGTAATGGTAGTTGCAGTTTCTGCAAATTTGGAAGTTATTGCCCCAATTCTAATTCGTCGCGAGGAATATTTAGTAGGATTACCTGTTGTTCCCATTTTACTAATGGCAAACTTATTCCTTGGTATGTATTATAACTTGTCAGTTTGGTTTAAAGTAACTGATAATACAAAGTATGGTGCATTGATAAGCGCAATTGGAGCACTTTTTACAATTTCATTAAATGCTCTTTTAGTTCCATATTTCGGTTTTTATGGTAGTGCTATTGCAACTTTTGTCTGCTATTTGAGTATGATGATATTAGCATATGTGCTTGGTCAAAAATATTATCCTATTCCATATAATGTAAAAATGATATCATTTTATTTGATTATGGGAGGATGCTTTTTAGTTTTGCTTTCCCAACTTTCTATAAATGGATTTTGGGAGTCGATATTTATTCATAATGCTATCTTTGCATTATTCTTGCTGATTGTATTTTTTATGGAAAGGCAGTTCATTGTGTCTACCTTACAAATTGTGCAGAAGAAAATACTAAAAAAATAAAATGAAGATAAAAGTAATTAATAAAGGCCACCATGCTTTACCTGAGTATCAAACTGAGCTGTCAGCAGGTCTTGATTTAAGAGCAGTATTATCAGAATCTAAGGTATTAGCTCCTTTAGAAAGAGTTTTAGTACCAACAGGTCTTTACATTGAACTTCCTCAAGGCTATGAAGCACAAGTTCGACCAAGAAGTGGTCTGGCTTTTAAACATGGTTTAAGTGTGCTAAATGCTCCAGGTACAATAGATGCAGATTACAGAGGAGAAATTGGTGTTTTATTGGTTAATCTTTCAAATGAGCAATTTGAGGTGAAAGACGGTGAAAGAGTCGCTCAACTTGTTATTGCAAAACATGAAACTGTTGAGTGGGAACCTGTAGAAACACTCTCTGATACTGAGCGTGGTGCAGGAGGATACGGAAGTACTGGAAAAAAATAACTTTTTAAATAAAATATAATATGAAAATTATTGTCCCAATGGCTGGTCGTGGTTCCCGTTTAAGACCACATACTTTAACTACCCCAAAACCATTAGTAAAAATTGCAGGTAAGCCAATCGTTCATCGTTTAGTTGAGGATTTAGCTGCAATGTCTGATGAAAAGTTAGAAGAAATTGCTTTTGTTATTGGTGATTTCGGAGAAATAGTTGAAAAAGAGTTAGTTGAAATTGCTGAGTCATTAGGCGCTAAAGGGACAATTTATTACCAAGATGAGCCATTAGGAACTGCTCACGCCATCTTATGTGCGGGTGATAGTATGGACGGTAATATTATTGTAGCTTTTGCTGATACTTTATTTAAAGCAGATTTTGCGATTGATAAATTTGAAGATGGTATTATCTATACACAGAAAGTTGAAGATCCTTCAGCATTTGGTGTAGTGAAACTAGATAATGACGGAATCATTACTGATTTTGTTGAGAAGCCTTCAGAATTTGTATCTGATCAAGCAATCATTGGTATTTATTACTTCAAAGAAGGAGAGAAGTTAAGAGACGAACTTCAATACTTAGTAGATAATAATATCATGAACGATGGCGAATATCAATTAACTGGAGCTTTAGAAAATCTTAAAGCAAAAGGTGCAAGATTGAAGCCCGGTACTGTAGATGAATGGTTAGACTGTGGTAATAAAGATGCCATCGTTAATACTAACCAAAGATATTTAACGTACATTCAAGATCAAGAATTAGTACATGAGTCTGCTGTTTTAGATAATGTTGTTTTGATTAGCCCAGTATACGTTGGTGAAAATACAGTGATTAAAAATGCTGTAGTTGGACCATATGTATCAGTAGGTAAAAATACTAATATTGAAAATTCTGTTGTTCAAAATTCAATTGTTCAAGAAGATACCGACATCAGAAAAGTAAATATTGAAAACTCAGTAGTAGGTAACCATGTTGTATATACAGGTAGATCGAAAGATTTAAGTATTGGTGACTTTACTTCAGTTAGGGAATAACTAAAAAAATCTTTATTTATAGATGAAAACAGCGAAATATTTATATTTCGCTGTTTTTTTCATTTATGTTTTTTGTAGATTTATATATAGTAAAATACATAGATTGACTTTGTGAGGGTAAAACATACTTATGAACAAAAACTCTTTTAGAATATATACCATATTATTAGCCCTTTTTATAGGTTTTGCGGCTACGGACACTGCTTTTGCACAACGTAAAAAGAAGAAAAAGTCTAAGAAAAAGAAAGAAACCCCAGTAGTATCTATTGAAGAACCCTCTAAAAAAGATCTAAGAAAAGCAGAAGAGTTGTTTATATATGCTGTTAATGAATATCTTCTAGAAGAATATGATCAAGCATTAGAATTACTATTGAAATGTAATGACTTAAATCCCAAAGATGATGGAATTAAATACCAAACAGCTTTAGCTTATTCTAAAATTGAAAATTACCAACGATCATTACAATTTTCTAAAAGAGCTTTAGAACTTGATCCGGAAAACAAATACTATTACAAATTAGTAGCTCAGAACTATGAAGTTCTAAACCTGCTAAAAGATGCTTTAATGGTTTTAGAGAAACAGATTGAAGAGACTGGTGACGATGAAGAGGCTTATTTCCAAATTGCCATGCTTTACCTACAAATGGGGGCACCACGCAACGCTATCGAATATTTTGATATAGGTGAAGAAAAGTATGGTATTAATGATGTTATTGTTCGTCAAAAACAAAGAATTTACATTCGATTAGGAGACTTGGAAGCTGCTTTAAAGGAAGGACAAAAATTAATCAATGCTTATCCAGATGAATTGACATTTAAGTATTCTCAGGTACGACTACTTTTAGGAAATAATCGTACTGATGAGGCATTAGAAATGTTAGAGCCTATTCTAAAGAATAATCCCAATGAAGGAGAAGGTCATTTTTTAATGGCTAATATATATAGAAATCAAGGTGAGTCAGAAAACTATTACGAAGAGTTGAAAAAAGCATTTGGATGTAGTGATCAACTTACTGATGAAAGTTTTAATATCCTAGCAGGGTATTTACAGTTCTCATACAACGAAAAGAAAAGGTTTGAAGCAGAAGAATTAATCAATATCGCCATGGGGGCGCACCCTAATGATGACAGGTTAATGGCTTTAAATGCTGATTTTTTAATTAGTCAGAAAAAATATGATTTAGCAAGAACTTATTACTTAAAATCATTAGAAAAAAATGCTAATAATTTTAAGTTGTGGAAGCAAGTAATATCTATAGATTGGGAGTTACAACAAGTGGATTCTGTTGATAAACATGCAGATATGGCTATAGAATATTTTCCAAACCAAGCATTATTATATCTTTATTCAGGATCTGCAAAATTGCAGAAGAAAGATTATGATGAGGCAGAAGTGATATTTACTCAAGGCTTACAGTTAGTAGTTGACCCTTCAATGAAAATTGATTTTAATTCTCAGTTAGGTGATACTTACTATCAAATGGATGATTATGCTAAAGCTTTCACTAAATATGATGAAGTATTAAAAGTTGACCCTTTAAATATTTATGTCTTAAATAATTATGCTTATTACTTATCCTTGAGAAAAGAGAATTTAGAGAAGGCGGAGGAAATGTCTTATCAAACGATAGTTGCAGAACCCGAAAATGATACTTACCTAGATACTTATGGATGGGTTTTATTTGTAAAAGGTGATTACAAAAAGGCTGAAGAATATCTCAAAAAGGCTGCTGATATATCACAAGCATCAACTGTAATTGAACATTATGGAGATGTTTTGATTAAGCTTGGTAAAACCGAGGAGGCATTAGAACAATGGGAAAAGGCTAAGAAATTAGGTGGAGAAGTTTCAGATCAATTAGATCAGAAAATCAACCAAAAAAAATATATTGAATGAAGAAATAGGAAGCCTAAACGCTTCCTATTTTTTCTTTCTCAGATAAGTACTTTAATACCTTTAAAGTCGGAGTATAGTTAGAACAACCTTCTAATGACTTTTGGAAATATCGTTTTGCTAATTCAATATTATTCACTTGCAAATATGCAATAGCAAGATTATAATGTAAAGCCGGAAAATAGGGAAATCTCATTTGCATCTTTGTATATAAATCTGCAGCTTCTTTTATTTCTCCACATCGGCTAGCAAAATTTGCTTCAGCTAATTCTGTAAAATCAGGGTGGTGGCCTTGATTTGCTTTATAGAATTCTATTAGAGTACCGGGTACTCCAATTAAAAACATAAGATTTTTCAAGATATTATTATGGAAGAATTCAATACCTAGATTATCGCCACCATAATATTTATTATAGTTCCAGTATAACTTCTTGTCAAAATAAAAATATTGATATTGTCTACGAATTCCTAAACGGTCCCAATAACCAGTCTCAGGACAAATGTCAAACTCTTCTCCATTACTCATGAGAAGGCCGTGTTTATCACTGATTGAATGACACTCATCGCAGTAATGATATTGACTTTCAAGATGTTTGTCCCAATTAATCTCGTTCTCACAATGACCACAAGTTCTAGTTTTTTGAGCAAATCTAGATTTAAAAACATTAAACGCTAGCTTAATATCTTTAATCATTGATGATTTAATGATAATACAGTTATTCTTCTGAATGTACCATTCTGAAGTTTGTCTACCTAGTAATGGATAATTATCAAAAGTGATAACAAGATAACCTCTATAGTAAGTTGTACGTAGAATATCATGAAAGGAAATTAACTCATTGCTTAAGGTTATTCCCTGTTCGTTGACATTTCCAAGTTTTGGAATTAAAAAATTACTTTTTTTCTTTTCATTATATGTTTTGAAAGAGAAAACAAAAGGAGTAATTTCAAACATAGAAAAAATTTATATCTTTAAATAAAACAATATAACTGTTCCAAAAAGTATTGGTTTCAGCCAAAGTTTTAATATTTTTGCATTACGAAAGATAAAAAATTTAATATTGAAATATATAACGTACACGTACGTTTTTAAGATAATTAATTTGACACTAGTAGAAAACCTGTCGCTTGTAGCGTCAGGCTTTTTTATTTATAAAGATTTATACTTAACTTGATTCTTAACATACGTAAACAAACAGATTGACCTAAAACGTGTTGATTGTTCTTTTTTCAAACATTTTGATTTAATGAAAAGCACTACAAAATTTTCTATTTGGTACTTTTTAAGTATTCTTGGTGGAATGCTATTTTTAGAAACCCTCTTTTTTTCCGGACCTAGTGTAAAAGAAATGTCCTATAATTCATTTAGAGATAGTCTTGAAGCAGGAAGAATTGAACATATAGTTATATCAGATGACAAAATATATGGTAAGGTTAAAAAGTCGTCAGATAGTTTAGCAATAGAAAAAGCAGCTGCAAAAGAAGAAGTGGTTGCTGATACATCCAAAACAGCGACAAAGAAAAATGAACTATGGAACCTAAACCCTGAAGGGAAGGCAGCTCCATGGAGAATTGATTACGAAAAGCGTAAAGAAGACCTAGCAAGACAGTTCTATGTGATCAAACTAGAGGATAAAGATCTAGTTAACGATCTACAAAAACATGGCATTGATTATAAAGGAGTAATAGAAAATGATTGGTTAGGTAACTTCTTTTCTAATTGGTTACTTCCTTTCGGCCTTTTGTTTTTAATCTGGGGTTTCGTATTCCGTAGAATGTCGAAAGGCGGCGGAATGGGAGGAGGTGGAAACAACTACCTCAATGTTGGTAAAAGTAAGGCTAAGATTTATGCATCTGATGCAGAACACTTGCACAATTTCAATGATGTTGCAGGTTGTGATGAAGCCAAACAAGAGCTTACAGAAGTAGTAGATTTCTTAAAGAATTCTGAAAAATATACGGACTTGGGAGCTAAAATTCCAAAAGGAATTTTATTAGTAGGCCCTCCAGGTACAGGTAAAACTTTACTAGCTAAAGCAGTTGCTGGTGAAGCAGGTGTACAATTTTATGCTTTATCAGGTTCCGACTTTGTAGAAATGTTTGTTGGTGTTGGTGCAGCAAGGGTTAGAGACTTATTTACTCAAGCAAAACAAAAGTCTCCTTGTATCATATTTATCGATGAATTAGATGCCATTGGTAAAAGCCGATCATCTAATGGAATGTCGGGTAATGACGAAAGAGAAAATACTTTAAACCAATTATTGGTAGAAATGGATGGTTTTGCAGCTGACCAAACTGTAATCGTATTGGGAGCAACGAACAGACCTGAAATTTTAGATAAAGCGTTATTGCGTCCAGGTCGTTTTGATAGACAGGTACAAGTGGATAGACCAGATTTAAATGGTCGATTAATGATCCTTAAAGTACATTCTGGAAAAATTAAATTAGGTAGTGATGTCAACTTAGAAGAGATAGCCGCTCAAACAGCAGGTTTTGTTGGGGCCGACCTAGCAAACTTATGTAACGAAGCGGCACTGCTAGCAGCAAGAGAAGGTAAATCTGAAGTACATCATCAAAACTTCTTTGATGCATTCGAAAGAGTTGTTGCCGGTTTAGAAAAGAAAAATGCGGTAATCAATGATAATGAGAAAAGAACAGTAGCTTACCATGAGGCCGGCCATGCAATAGTTGGTCACTTTACTAAAGGAGCTGATCCTGTAAGAAAGGTATCAATAGTTCCAAGAGGTTCGGGTGCATTAGGATATGTACTTCAAGCTCCAACTGAAGATAGGTTTTTGATGAGTAAAGGTGAACTATTAGGAAAAATTAAAGGCCTTTTAGGTGGAAGAGCTGCAGAAGAAATTAAATTTGGGGCGATTTCAACAGGAGCATCTAATGATCTAGAAAAAGTTGCAGGAATTGTCAACTCAATGCTTACAGTATATGGTATGAGTGATAACTTCCCAAATTTATCTCTTCAGAAAGAAGGTCAGAACAATTTCTTAGGTAATGGTGGTCAATCAATGAGAAGATCAGAAGATCTTGAAAAACAAATCGATAAGGAATCTCTTGAGATCATTGCGAAATGCTATGAAGAAACAAAAGATTTCTTAAGAGAAAGAATTGATGATCTTGAGAAACTAGCACAGATCCTATTAGAAAAAGAGATCTTAGATGAAAAAGATGTTGTTGATATTCTTGGACCAAGAAATGTTTAATCAATGATTAGAAAGGAAAGTAAAATTGATGAGTTTATCCGTAGAGAAGCTAAAGCTGTTAAGGAACTTATAAAGTCTGGTAGTATAAATAATGAGTTAATTTCATTTGATATTTTTATTGAAAATTTAATCGATGATTATCAGATAGATGACTCTCAATTAGAGTACTTAAAGGAGAAATCAAGGGAGAGACTAAACTTGTTGAATGTAAAAATTCAAGGTTTATAATTCCCTTTTGTCAAGATTTTTTTTCATATTGTAAGGACTGTAGTAACACTACAGTCCTTTTTTACTAACTATCACATACACCAATTCAAACGATAAACACATGTATTTTGTAAAAGACCAAGGGTATGAGAAGTATACTTCTGAAGACCTGACCGTATGGAGTACGCTCTTTAAAAGGCAGATGAAAATGCTACCCAACTTAGCAGAAAAGGAATTTTTCAAAGGAATTGAAGTAATTGGTTTTACAGAAGACCAAATTCCAAACTTTGATGATCTTGATAAAAGTCTGCTAAAAGTTACCGGATGGAGTATCTCTCCAGTAACAGGACTAATCCCCAATAAAGAATTTTTTGAGCTTCTAAAAGCAAAAAAATTCCCATCATCTTCATGGTTTCGAAAACTAAGTGAATTAGATTATTTGGAGGAGCCAGATATGTTTCATGATATATATGGTCATGTTCCATTATTAGCCAATCAAGATTTTTGTAAGTTCTTGGAAGATATGAGTATCATTGCTCTGAAATATATTGACAATGAACATATCATTGAATTGATTTCTAGACTTTACTGGTATACTGTAGAATTTGGTTTGATTAATACTAAGGAAGGCTTAAGAATTTATGGAGCTGGAATTTTATCCTCCAAGGGAGAATCGGATTATAGTTTACATAGTGATATTCCGAAAAGGGTAGACTTTAATGTCTTGGAAATATTAAAGACACCATATATCAAGGACAAGTTTCAAGAGAAGTATTGGGTAATACAATCGTACAAAGATTTACATAACTCACTATCAGAACTTGATGAACTTTTAGAGAAAATAAATAACAATGAACTAGTTATTCAGTAAAAAATCCAAATGTTTTTGAGGGGTAGACATGAAAATGAATCTATCCCTTTCTTTATATTTCTCTTCAAATATAATCGTTGCTCTTTGTGAAGTTTTTAATTTTTTGATGTGGCAATCTAAAATCTTTGAGATTCTACTAGAAGGGTCAGAAAGTATTGGAAAAGAATATTTATTTTTTTTGAGAAACTTACCTAAATGAGATTCAGGTTGTGAGACAATAACAATTGGAGAGGTTTTATTTGATTTGAGCTCTTCAAAATGTTTAGCTAGCAGATCTAAATGAGAAATGTCGCGTAAAGAACTTACGGAATTAAGTAATATCAAAGAGAAAGACTCTTCTTTAAGTAAAGATAGCTTATAAAGAATCCCGTCTTTATCTCTTAATTCTATATTTGAAAGAGGATTATTCATTAAGATTAAACCAATTATAAAAGGCCGTTCATAAAAGAACAGCCTTTTCTATGTATATCTAATTAAAAGACTATTTAAGGATATTGTGACCCATTTTGTCTCTTTTTGTCTCTAAGTACTTTTGGTTGAATTTATTCGGAGTGATTTCAATAGCTACATTGTCAACTATTTCAAGGCCATAACCGATTAAACCAGCTCTTTTCTTAGGGTTATTAGAAATTAATTTCATTTTAGAAACACCTAATTTTCTGAGAATTTGAGCACCAACACCGTAGTCTCTTTGGTCAGATTTGAAACCAAGAGCTTTGTTTGCTTCAACGGTATCCATACCTTCTTCTTGAAGCTTATAAGCTTTTAGTTTGTTAACTAAACCAATTCCTCTACCTTCTTGGTTCATATATAAAATAATACCTCTACCTTCTTTTTCGATCATGTCCATAGCTCCATGAAGTTGTGGTCCACAATCACAACGACACGATCCAAAAATATCACCAGTAACGCAAGAAGAGTGAACTCTAACCATTACAGGTTCATCACCAGAAATATCACCTTTTATTAAAGCTAAGTGTAGTTCTCCTGTAGTTGTATGTTTAAATGCTCTTAAGTCGAAGTGTCCTAACTCAGTTGGCATATCAACACCAATTACTTCTTCTACTAAAGAATCTTCTAATTTTAAACGATACTGAATTAAATCCTCGATTGAGATTAATTTCAGGTTGTGTTTCTTTGCTACTTTTACCAAGTCTGGAAGACGAGCCATGCTGCCATCATCATTCATGATTTCAACAAGTACGCCTGCAGGTTCTAAACCAGCTAAGCGAGCTAGATCAATTGTAGCCTCAGTGTGTCCAGTTCTTCTTAACACACCACCTCTTTTGGCTTTTAGTGGGAAAATGTGTCCTGGCTTACCTAGGATAGCTGGATCAACATTAGGATCAGCCAATGCTAATACAGTTTTAGCTCTATCACTAGCAGAAATACCAGTTGTACACCCATGACCAATCAAGTCAACTGAAACTGTAAAAGGTGTTTCGAAAGCAGCGGTATTTTTACCCACCATTAATTCAAGACCAAGCTCTTCACATCTGTCTTCTAAAAGAGAACAACAAATTAAGCCACGACCTTCTTTTGACATAAAGTTGATGATTTCAGGCGTAACTTTTTCTGCTGCACAGATAAAATCACCTTCATTTTCTCTATCCTCATCGTCGACTACAATAACAATCTCTCCATTTTTGATTGCTTCAATAGCATCTTCGATTGAGTCTAATTTAAATTTTTCTGCCATTTCTTATATGTGAGTAAGGATGTTTAATCCAATAAATTTTATATGTGTTATAACAAAGTTACGAGAAAAAGTGCGATATACATAAAAGAATGAATATTCACTATTTAATAAATGTAGTCAAAACAAGACTGCCAATTAAAATAAGTCCACCCATCATGTAAATAATTAATGCACTAGATTGGAGCCACTTATCATCTCTATCCTTGCTAAATTCATATAATCGAGTACCAAGAAAAATACAGATAGCACAACTAATAAATATCGTTGTCTTATGATTAAGAGTATCTCTTGGAATACTCGGATAATACTTGTAAATCAGGTCACCTAAACCTATACCAATTAAGGCTCCTAATCCCATAAATCTTTTTAACATATCACCGTTTTATTGATTTATCGAGTGCAAAGGTAAAATGAATGAGGAGACTTTTTAATAAATCCGTTAAAATTTCAATAAATTCAAGCTTAACAATTTTAAAATGGAGCCATTTAACGAAGAAAAACTGATCAATTACAGACTTCCAAAAGGAATTACAGGGTTTGTTGAATCAGAAAATAAAACAATAGATTTATCTCTTTGGGAAGAAACGGTAAAGTCGTTTTTCTCAATCAAAGCTAACATCCAATTTTCAGACAGATACTCTTATACGTATCAAATCATAGAATTTAATAATGAATTGTATTTACTGTTTAAGAATAAATACACTGATTTTTTTGCTATTGCTAAAGTAGATGATGAAAATGAAGAGTACCATAAAATTCCAAATCACTATTTTTTTGATGAATTTGAAATTATTGATTTTTTAGAGGCAATGGGCTTTATACATTATCCTACAGCATTGCTTGAACTTAAAGTTGATGGTGCTAATCCATTAATAACTAACTTACTAAAGGAATTAAGCGATTGTGAATTTGGACAGTTTTCTTATTTCGAACCCAAGATAATTGCGAACATTATCTTTAATGATTGGAAAAAATAAGTTTTAGTTGATGAAGATGTCTTATATTTAATTGTAAAAGACAAGCAGAAATTTTATTTTTGCGAGCTAAACTGAAATAGTAATAATACAAGAAAAGATATATAAAAATATATGTTTGATAATCTTAGTAATAGAATTGACCGTGCGATCAAGAATCTGAAAGGTGAGGGGTCAATTAGTGAAATCAACGTAGCGTCAACTGTTAAAGAAATTCGTAGAGCTCTTTTAGAGGCCGACGTAAACTTTAAAGTAGCAAAAGAAATTACGAATGAAATTCGTGAGCAGGCGTTAGGTCAGAATATCCTTATTGACGTTAAACCAGGTCAATTGTTTACTAAAATTGTAAGCGATAAGTTAACGGAGCTAATGGGTGGTACAATGACACCTTTCTCTCCACAAGGATCGCCTGCAACTGTTCTTATTTCTGGTCTGCAAGGTTCAGGTAAAACAACTTTTACTGGTAAGCTAGGTGCAAGACTTAAAAAGCAAGGACAACAAGTATTATTAGTAGCTGCAGACGTTTACCGTCCAGCCGCTATCGATCAGCTTGAAACTCTTGGTGAGCAAATAGGTGTAGATGTTTACACTGAGCGCGAAAACAAGAACCCTGTTTCTATCGCGGAAAATGCCATTAAATTTGCCAAAACAAATGGAAAATCAATAGTAGTAGTCGATACAGCGGGTCGTTTGGCTGTAGATGAAGAAATGATGAAGGAAATCGAGGCAGTTAAAAATGCTGTTAATCCTTCTGAAACTTTATTCGTAGTAGACTCAATGACAGGTCAAGATGCTGTAAATACAGCTAAGGCCTTCAACGATAGATTGAACTTCGACGGTGTAGTTCTTACTAAGTTAGATGGTGATACTCGTGGTGGTGCAGCACTTTCAATTAGAAGAGTAGTTGACAAACCTATTAAATTCATCTCGACTGGTGAGAAGTTAGATAACACTTTAGATGAGTTCCACCCTGACCGTATGGCTCAACGTATCCTTGGTATGGGTGACGTTATCTCATTAGTTGAAAGAGCACAACAAGCTTTTGATGAAGAAGAGGCAAAGCGTCTAAACAAGAAACTTCGTAAAAACCAATTTGATTTCAATGACCTTCTTTCTCAAATCCAACATATCAAGAAGATGGGTGATTTGAAAGATTTGATTGGAATGGTTCCTGGTTTAAATAAGATGGTTAAAGATCAAGAAATTGATTCTAATGCGTTTAAACCTGTTGAAGCGATCATCAATTCAATGACTCCTTATGAGAGACAAAATCCTGATTCTTTGGATCAATCTCGTAAGAAACGTCTTGCTGCTGGTTCTGGTACTTCAGTACAACAAGTGAACAACTTGATCAAGCAGTTTGAAGAGATGCGTAAAATGATGAAGAAAGTGAATAAAATGTCTGGTATCCCTGGTATGGGTAAAAAAGGTAAAGGACAGAAAAAAGGTTCTCTTCGTAATCGTTTAGGAGGAAAAAAGAAGAGATAGTAGATCTCTAAATAATATAAAAGGTATCAGGTTTTATAAACTTGATACCTTTTTTTATATTGAATGAAAATAACCCAGAAATGAATAAATACCTTTTATTTTTTTTCACTGTAACTTTTATTGGATGTCAACCTACAAATAAAAGAACACAGTTAAATATTACCACTGATTATACTCAATATGTTAACCCTTTTATTGGTACTGATGGAACCGGACATACTTTTCCAGGACCAAGCAGGCCCTTTGCAATGGTACAGCCAGGTCCAGATAACACAAGTCAGGGCTGGGATTATACCTCAGGTTACCAACTAAAAGATTCAACAATTTTAGGATTTTCTCAAACAAGAGCAAGTGGTACAGGTATTAGTGAATTTGGAGATATTCTGATTTTACCTTTTACAACAAGCAATAGGAAAACCCGTAAGCTAAATGAAAAAGCTGAAATAGGATATTATTCTGTTGACCTTGAAAATAAAACTAAGGCAGAATTAACATCTACAGAAAGAGTAGCATTACACAGATATACTTTTCCAAACGATAAGGCCAACATATATATCAACCTTCAACATGGATTAAGATTTACAGTTGATAGCCTTAATTTAGTTCTTGAAGCAAACTCTGAAATTAATACAAGAGAAAATTCAATTTCAGGATATGCACATACCAAGAATTGGGTAGAAAGAAAATATTTCTATCATATTAAGTTTGATCACCCAATACAAGAAATAGAAAAATTCCCAAAACATAATAAAGAAAAAGCAGATAAGTATATTATCAATTTTAAGACTGACTCTTTATTGGTTAAGGTTGCCTTATCTTCAGTGAGTGTAGAAGGAGCTATTAATAATATGGATACTGAACTGCCTCATTGGGATTTTAGTAAAGTAGTACAAAGTTCTAAAGAAATTTGGAATAACTATTTATCAAAAATTGATATTGAAGAAACTTCCAAAAGGCATAAAGAGATTTTTTATACAAGTCTATATCATCTGTTCTTACAACCTTCCAACATTGCGGATGTCGATGGTAAATACAGAGGTCCCGATGATGAAATACATAAAGGGTATAATAAAGAATATTATTCTACACTATCATTATGGGATACCTACAGGGCTGCTCATCCATTATATACCTTAATTACACCCTTAAAAGTAGATGCTTTTGTCAATACGATGATAGATCATAGTCAGCAACAAGGTTTTTTACCTATTTGGACTGCTTGGGGACAAGAAAACTATTGCATGATTGGTAATCACTCTATTCCTGTAATTGTAGATGCTTATGTAAAAGGATTTAGTGATTTTGATGCGACTAAGGCATTAGATGCAATGGTAGAATCATCAATTGTTCGTCATTTGAAGTCAGATTGGGAAATGTATAACAAATACGGTTACTATCCTTTTGATCTAATTGATAATGAATCTGTTTCAAGAACATTAGAAAGTGGATTAGATGATTACAGTATCTCTTTAATGGCGGAAATGATGGGGAAAGAAAAGTTGCATGAGTCTTTTAATCGTAGATCGATGTTCTATAAAAACTTATTTGATGATAGTACTGGTTTGATGAGAGGAAAAGATTCAAATGGTAAGTTCAGAACACCCTTTGATCCACTTACGCCAACATCTCCAATGAATAATCCAGGAGACTACACCGAAGCAAATGCATGGCAATATACTTGGACTCCTATGCAGTATGATGTTGAAGGATATACAGAGTTATTAGGAGGTAAAGACAACTTCACAAAGTTATTGGATGAATTTTTTAGTACCGAATCTAATGGCGATAATAAACATTTAGGGCAAGAAGCAATGATAGGACAATACGCTCATGGAAATGAACCATCTCATCATATTGCATATTTATATGCTTACTCTGATAAACCTGAAAAAGGAGAAGAATTAGTATCGAGAATCTATGATGAATTCTATGATAATACACCTAGAGGTATCACTGGTAATGATGATTGTGGACAAATGAGTGCATGGTATATTTTTTCAACTCTGGGTTTTTATCCTGTCAACCCAGTGAACTCTGAATTTGTCATTATGAAACCACAAGTTTCCAATGCAAAAATTTTATTGGGGGATGATCTTGTTTTTGAGGTAAGATCATCAGTACCAAAAGGAGAGAGCGTAACAAAAATCACTTATAATGGAAAAGAAATAAAGGACAGAATAATTACTTATCCTCAGATAATGAGTGGTGGTGTATTAGAGTTTAAATAAAGAAATGGCGATCACCTAGAATAGATCGCCATTTCTTTTTTACAACACTTCCTTTAAAGCTTCTAATCCCATAGACCTTGAACCTTTTATTAGAATGATGGAATCTTTTATATTTTGAGATTTTAAATAATCAATAAATTCCTCTTTCGATTGAAAAAATTGGTTATTGTTCTGATTGAACTCAGAGAAACGTTCACCAATAAAGAAAGTTTCTTTAAAACCTGATGTTTGTGCAAGATTAATGATGTTGGAATGTTCTTCAGAGGATATTTCTCCTAATTCGAACATATCACCCAACATAACATACTTCTGCTTATCACTATCAATTAAAGATAGGTTCTTCAAAGCGACTTCCATGGATGATGGGTTTGCATTGTAAGCATCAAGAATTAATGTATTTTTTTCTGTTTTAACGATCTCAGATCTATTGTTGGATGGAGAATAAGAAGCTATTGCTTTATTCATCACATTTGGTTCAATCCCTAATTTTTTTCCAACAGTAAAAGCAGTGAGGATATTTTCAAAATTATAAGCACCAAATAGATTGGTTTCGATAATATTTTCTTGTCTGTCTTTATATACAATAAATGGATTAACTTCAATAAATTCTAAAAATGCAAAATCGTATTCATCACCGTAAAGTATTGGGTTCTTCATACGTTTTGACATGTTTTTTAGAATTTCATCTTTAGAATTGATGTATATAATTCCATTGTTTTTTATCAAGTAGTCAAAGATTTCACTCTTTGCTCTTATATTTTGTTCAAAGCTACCAAAGCCCTCAATATGGTCTTTACCGATATTGGTAACGAACCCTTGAGTTGGTTTTGCTATTTTACATAGTTCAGCAACTTCGCCAACATGATTGTCACCCATTTCAATTAAAGCCACTTCAGTATTTTTGGGCATATCAAGTAATGTTAGAGGGACGCCAATGTGGTTATTGAAATTACCTTTTGTTGCATGAGTTTTGAAAGTTGTTTCACATATGCGAAGCAGGATTTCTTTCGTAGTCGTCTTACCGTTAGAACCAGTCACCGCAATAACAGGTATGTCAAATTGATCTCTATGGTATGCAGCTAGTTCTTGTAATGTTGATAAAACATCATCGACTAATATAAATCGCTCATTTTCAGCAACAGATTTGTCATCAACAATAGCAAAAGCAGCTCCTTTCTCAATTGCACCTTTAGCATATTTATTACCATCAAAATTTCCGCCTTTCAAAGCAAAAAAAAGACAGTTTTTATTAATATTTCTAGAGTCAGTTGATACTTCACTGGTACTCAGAAAGATCTTATATATTTCTTCAATTTTCATTATAAAAAGTCTAATTTTTAATGCAATCTGATAAGATAATTTTGTTAATGCAATAAACAAGAAATTAAAAACTGACAAAAATCATTTTTATGTTATCCTCTAATCATTCAATTATGTTAAATAATTAATGCAAATTTGTAGGGTAATAATTTTTATAAATTACTTTTTTTACAAACTAGCACAACACAAATGAAAGTAACAGTCGTAGGAGCAGGCGCAGTAGGCGCGAGCTGTGCAGAATACATCGCTATTAAAGATTTCGCAGACGAAATCGTATTGGTTGACATCAAGGAAGGATTCGCAGAAGGTAAAGCAATGGACTTGATGCAAACTGCTTCTTTAAATGGATTCGATTCAACTATCACAGGTGTGACAAATGATTATGCAGCTACTGCAGGTTCAGATGTTGCTGTAATCACTTCAGGTATCCCACGTAAGCCAGGTATGACTCGTGAGGAGCTAATCACTACAAACGCGAATATCGTTAAAACTGTAGCTGAAAACTTAATTAAGCATTCTCCAGAAGTAATCATCATTGTTGTTTCTAACCCAATGGATACAATGACTTACTTAGCAGCAAAAGCTACTGGTCTTCCTAAAAACCGTATCATCGGTATGGGTGGTGCTTTAGATAGTGCTCGTTTCAAATATCGTTTAGCTGAAGCTATCGGTTGTCCTCAATCAGATGTTTCAGGTATGGTAATCGGTGGTCACTCAGACGTAGGTATGGTACCATTGATCGAAAAAGCTACTCGTAACTCAGTTCCTGTATCAGAATTCTTAAGCGAAGAGCAAAAATCAGGTATCGTAGAAGCTACTAAAGTTGGTGGTGCTACATTAACTAAATTATTAGGTACTTCAGCTTGGTATGCTCCAGGTGCAGCTGTATCTGAATTAGTTAAAGCAATCGCTTTAGATTCTAAGAAAATGTTCCCATGTTCTGCTCTATTAGAAGGAGAGTATGGCTTAAATGATCTTTGTATCGGTGTACCTGTAATCTTAGGTAAAAACGGTATCGAGAAAATCGTTGAGATTGAATTATCAGAAGATGAGCAAGCTAAATTAAATACTTCAGCTGAAGGCGTTAAGAAAACTAACGGTCTTTTAAACGTTGAAGCTTAATCTATAGCTTACAAAGCTTTTGTAAAACATATAAAAAAGCCATTTCGGAAACGAAATGGCTTTTTTTATTTAAAAAGATTAGCGTAAAAAGTATATCAAAAAAAGAGTTTTTAACTACCTTTGATATCTAAATTTTTTACATCGAATATCTATCGTTTTAATAGATGAATATAGGAATAATAGGAGGAGGGATATCAGGTCTGACAACGGCTTATTTTCTGAATAAGAAAGGGTACAATTGTACTGTTCTTGAGAAACAATCAAAAGTAGGTGGATGTATATCTACTGAAAAAATTGATGGGAGGATTTTTGAGAATGGCCCCAATTCATTATTGCTAACATCACAGCATATTAATTTTATTAATGAACTAGGGTTAGGAGAAGAGTTACTCCAAGCATTAGATACTAATAAGGATAGATTCGTTTTAAAAGGAGGGAAATACCAAATACTTCCTTCTGGACCACATAATTTCTTTACTAATCATTTCTTTAGCTTTTCAGCTAAATTAAAAATTATCACAGAGTTTTTTAGAAGGAATAAACCTACCGAAAAAATTGAATCGTTATACGACTTCTTTTTAAGACGTTTCAATAAAGAAATCTGTGATTACGCATTAGATCCATTTGTTTCAGGAATATATGCAGGTGATCCAAAAAAATTGGTCATTAAAGCTGCGTTTCCTGCCCTTTATGAAGCGGAAAAAGATTATGGTTCTATCATTAAAGGAATGATAAATCAGCGAAAAAATTCTAAAGCTGAAGGAGCTTCTACAGAGCGTAGGAAAGCATATAGTTTCAAAAATGGTCTATCTGTTTTTACCAATAAAATTGCAGAACAAGTTGATGTGAAGACTTCTCAAGAAGTGAAAAACATCTCAAAAGGTGAAAGCGGTTTTGAGGTGGTTACTTCTACAGAAACTTTCCAATTTGATAAAGTGGTCATTGCATCCAATGCAATTGGAACAGCGAGCTTCTTGAAAGAAATGTTACCAGATGTAGCTCAGAGATTAGAAAATATTCCTGCGCCTCCAATGTGTGTGGTTCATTCAATTTATAAAAAGAGTGATGCACAAAACGCTCCACAAGGTTTTGGTGGTTTAAACCCAAAAGTTGAAAATGTATTTACTTCTGGTAGTATATGGACCAGTAGTATCTTCCCAAACAGAACCAATGGTGATGAAATTTTGATTACTACTTTTGTGGGTGGTATGCAGAATATAGAGAAAACAGAACTTTCTGAAAAAGAAGTTTTGGCAAGTGTACATGATGAACTAACTAATACTATAGAAGTTTCCGGAGAGCCTGTATTTCAAAAATATTATAAATGGAATAGGGCTATTCCTCAGTACACTGAAGAAGTATTGGAATTGTGGGATTCTCTAGAAAATAACCCAATTGAAGGGTTGTTTATCTCTGCCAATTGGAAAGGAGGTATATCTGTGCCGAATTGCATCGACCAAGCGATAGAGCTTACAAAATCATTTGAGGAATTAAAAAAATAGAATTATTGTACTTTTTCTATTTTTAAAACTATATTTTTGTCCAAATCTTAAACTCTTATATAGACATGAAATTTTTTATTGATACAGCCAACTTAGATGAGATTAAGGAAGCTCATGCACTAGGTGTATTAGATGGCGTTACAACAAACCCATCTTTAATGGCCAAAGTAGGTGTAAAGGGAAAAGAAGCTGTACATGCTCATTATAAAGCAATCTGTGATATTGTTGATAGTGATGTAAGTGCTGAGGTTCTATCTACTACTTACGAAGAAATGATCAAAGAAGGTGAGGAATTGGCTGCTATTGATTCTAAAATCGTAGTTAAGATTCCAATGATTGAAGACGGTATCAAAGCGATCAAATATTTTTCTAGCAAAGGTATTGATACAAACTGTACTTTAATCTTCTCTGCTGGTCAAGCACTTTTAGCTGCAAAAGCTGGAGCTACTTATGTTTCTCCGTTTATTGGTAGATTAGATGATGTCTCAACTGATGGTATGCAATTAGTTGAAGATATCGTAAACATTTTTGAAAACTACGGGTTTGGTACTCAAGTATTAGCTGCTTCTGTTCGTCATCCTATTCACATTATGCAATGTGCAGAACTTGGAGCTGATGTGGCAACTTGTCCATTGAAAGCGATTAAGATGCTTATGAACCATCCTTTAACAGATAAAGGTCTAGCTCAGTTTATCGCTGATGCTAAGAAAATGGAAGAATAAAATATTATTCTGTATTAGAAAGTTGAGACAAGGTAGAGAGTTATCTTGTCTCAATTTTTTAGTATTATAAAGAGAATTACATTTTAAAATTTTCTATGTATATTATTAAAGTAAAAGGGAAAGCAAAAATCCCTAATTACATCCAACTTCGCGATGATAACTTTGTTCTCATTGCTTACTTTAGAGCAGACCGACCATTAACTAAACTTGAAAAATATGGTCTTGAAGGAAAAGAAGAAGACCTCAAAAAAGTTATAGATAGTTTAGAATTTGGTAAAATTCAAAAATTAGAAATTTAATATTCAATGAATCAAGTTGTTAGCCTAAGAAATATCAAAATATCTTTTGAAGGAGCAATCATATTTAATGATGTAAATATAGATGTTGCATCTTCTGAATTTGTGTACTTATTAGGCCCAACAGGAAGTGGTAAATCATCATTATTGAAGTTATTATACGCTGACCTTTTACCTGCTTCTGGAAAAGTAAAAGTGAATGGATTTCAAGTCAATGAAATAAGTGATAAAGATGTTCCATTTCTGAGAAGATCACTTGGTGTTATATTTCAAGATTTTGAATTGCTAACTGATAGAACTGTCGAAGAAAACCTACACTTTGTTATGAAAGCAACAGGCTGGAAAAATGAAGTGAAAATGAGAAACAAAGTAGATGAATTACTTGAAAAGGTGCATCTACCAAAACTAACTAAAGAAAAAATGCCTCATCAGTTATCAGGTGGTGAACAGCAAAGAGTAGCTATTGCTAGGGCATTAGTAAATAGTCCTAAGCTTATTCTTGCAGATGAACCAACAGGTAACTTAGATCCCAAAGTATCTAGATCTATACTTCAGTTATTTAAAGAAATAAATGAAGAAGGTACTTGTGTGATTATGGCAACACATCAACATTCATTTTTAAAGTTAAACCCTGAACGCGCCCTGATCTGTGAAAAAGGAATTATCAAAGATATTTCTAAGCAACAGGTACAACAACGTTTGGAACTCGGTAAATAAAATATGAGTAAATCTAAACTTTCTGCAATCATCGAAAAAAAATGTCCAAGTTGTAGACAAGGAGATATGTTTACACACTCGGCACTCTCACCTAAATTTCACCAAATAAATGATAGATGTCCACATTGTGGGACAACATTAAATCCTGAAACAGGATTTTATTATGGTGCTATGTATGTTAGCTATGGAATTAACACGGCAATCATGTTTATAACAATTTTTGCTGTATATTTTTTCTTAGACTCAAGTGATCCTTTGGTATATATAGCAGCTGCAGTAATCCCAATGGTAGTCTTAATGACATTTGTATTTAGGCTTTCAAGGTCAATCTATCTACATCTTTTTGGAGGTATTGATTACGATAAGAGTAAATAAACAAAAAGGGAGAGTAAGCTAATTACTCTCCCTTTTTGTTTATCATCATAATTATAATTGAGTTTTATCTACAAAGTGATAAGTAATACCAAAGACTAAATTAAATTGTACAAATGAAGATTCAGTGTTACTTTGAAACTCATTCAATTGACTATAATCTCTAGGAGTAAGGTTTACATATTGAGGATCTCCATTTGAAAAACCTAAATCGGTAACTAAGCCAGCTATTATATTGAACCGAGGGCCAAACCATTCTATACCTGCAGAAATATGGTATAAGTCCCAGTAATCATAAGATAACACATTCTCAGCATGTGGATTGACTTGATTTTGATCTACAATGTTGAAATCTGTCCTGAAACCAGATAAGAAATTCATGCTTTTTATCAATCTACTTTTTACACCGACCGCAGCATTGTAAATGACTTTATTAGCACTATAATACTGACTAAAAGATTGATCTAATGGAGAGAAAGTAGAAATTTCAGGTTGTAATTCTAGCATTCCATAACGGTCCACTTTACTGAAAATTCCAACTCTTCCAGATAAATCAACTTTGTTTATCGTATATCCAATATTGAACTCAGCTGTAAAAGGTAATTTGTAGTTGGAATATACTTTGTCTTGTGTGCTTATTTCTTTTGAAATACTTCCATCATCTAATGTTTTCTCTCTTATTTTTCGAGCCGTAGATTTTGAAAGGAATTTGATTCGGATATCGGGTGTGTCAAAGTTAAAGCCAAGATTGAGGTTTTGATTAACATGCCATGCTATACCTATTTTCCATAATAGAGATGCATGATTAAAACGTAAATTTGTGAAAGCAGAAAATGTATCTTGAACTCCATTTCCATTGGCCCAGGTTTGATCTACATTGGAAGTAATCTGTGCTGATTTAATATCAAGGAAATGAGTAATTCCGACACCAATCTTTTCACTTAATCGGTAAGTTGTTCCTATTGCAAAACGATCATTCCTAAGTAATGATTTGTAATTAAAGTATCCTTCAAAAAATACATTGGATCCATTGACACTCCCAGAATTTTGTACTGCAAATTCATGTTTTGAGTTCAAAAGATTAATAAAGGCATAAGTTACTTTAAACTTTTGCTTATTGTATTTAAAAGCCGTACCAGCTACCATTTGTGGCTTTGTTTCCAAACTATTACCCTTAATGTCAACACCTTCACCTGCGCCATTTTTTATGTTAAGTATGGTGTAACCAATTAAGTCTGAAGTAAAAGATACGTTTGGAGTTTCAGTAAAAGCTAATGCACCAGGGTTATAATAAATGGCACTGTTATCGGTGGCTCCTGAGGCTAGTGAACCTCCAAGTAAATTGCCATTTGCACCTTGTTGTTGTTGCCAATAATAGTTTCCTTGTCCATAAAGTAGGAATGTGTGAAAAATGAATATAACTAAATATATTCCTCTCATAGGATTGTAATAAAGATGAATAGAATACTAGAACTTGATAATAGATGAAATAAAAATACATAAAAAAAGCCATCATTTCTGATGGCTCTCTTTATATTTTCTCTAAAAAATAAATTATTTCTTAGGATAAGGTCTTGCTGTTTCACCAGTATAGATCTGACGAGGACGAGAAATTGGTTGAGATAACTCTCTAGATTCTTTCCATTGTGCAATCCAACCTGGAAGACGACCAAGAGCAAACAATACTGTAAACATTTCAGTAGGGAAGCCCATTGCCTTGTAAATAATACCTGAGTAGAAGTCTACGTTAGGGTATAATTTTCTAGCTTGGAAGTACTCGTCGTTTAATGCTTTTTCTTCTAAACCTTTAGCGATCTCTAATAGTGGATCGTTAATGCCTAATTTCTCAAGTACTGCATCTGCATGCTTCTTGATGATTTTAGCACGAGGGTCGAAGTTTTTGTATACTCTGTGACCAAAGCCCATTAAACGGAATGGATCGTTAGGATCTTTTGCTTTCGCGATGAACTTATCTACGTCACCACCGTTAGCATGGATATCTTCTAACATTTCGATAACCGCTTGGTTGGCACCGCCATGTAAAGGTCCCCAAAGTGCATTGATACCTGCAGCAACTGCAACATATAATGAAGCTTGAGAAGACCCTACGACTCTTACTGTAGCTGCCGAACAGTTTTGCTCGTGGTCAGCGTGTAAGATTAATAATTTATCTAGAGCATCTACTAAGATTGGATCTAATTCATAGTCCTCAACTGGTAAACCGAACATCATTTTCATGAAGTTCTCTAAATAACTTAATTTATTCTCTGGGTACATCAATGGATGACCAATGCTTTTCTTATATACCCAAGATGCTAATGTTGGTAATTTAGCGATTAATCTGTGGATAGTTAAGTCAACCATCTTAGGATCTCTGTTTGGATCAAGAGATTCTGGATGGAAAGCTGTCAATGATGTAACTAATGAAGAAAGAACTCCCATAGGATGTGCGTCTGCAGGGAAACCATCAAAAATCTTTCTTACATTTTCGTGTACTAATGTGTGGCGAGAAATGTCTGTTTTGAATTTTTCAAATTCTTGGGCTGTAGGTAGTTCTCCATTGATAAGTAAATATGCAACTTCTGAGAATGTAGAATGCTCACAAAGATCTTCGATCGAATAGCCTCTATATCTTAAAATACCCTTCTCTCCGTCAAGGAATGTAACGTCACTAGTAGTAGAACCTGTGTTCTTAAAACCAACGTCTAAAGTGATCAAACCACTTTGAGCTCTAAGCTTACTGATATCTATACCTAGTTCATCTTCCGAACCCTTCAAAACTGGTAAATCATATGATTTACCGCCATACGTCAATTGCGCTGTCTTTTCACTCATGTCTTTCTCTGAATTTGTTTGAGGTTTGTTGTGGTCAAGTTCTACTTCTTGCATAATTTGATGTTAATTATTTTGTTCGCACGTGTAAAATTATTGTCTCAAATTGTCCCTTATATTCGTTTGAGTGCCTAAATATATTTTAATAATAATTTTTTTACAAAAAAAAGGCCTTAATTCAGTGTGTTAACGGTACAAATTCTTTAATTATCAACGAAAAACAAATAATTACATTTAAATGATATAAGTCACTCATTAAAATGATGCAGATTATAAAAATGAAAGAAAATGCACTGATTTTATTTTTTTGTTGTTTTTTTCTTTGAACTTTCATGAAGTTTGTAATAAGTTGTTTCGCGCGGGAGATAATGCCATAATTTTAAATACCCGTAAAAACGTTTCTGGATCGATAGAATAGAGATTAAATATATATGACAAAGAATTTATTAATTGTCGAGTCACCTGCGAAAGCCAAGACAATTGAAAAATATTTAGGAGAAGGATATACAGTAAGGTCAAGTTACGGACATGTCAGAGACCTTAAGAAAGGTAATGATGCCATTGATGTTGAACATAACTTCTCACCACAGTATGAAGTATCTCCCGACAAGAAAGATGTCATTAGAGAACTAAAGAAATTAACTAAGGAAGCTGAAACAGTTTGGTTAGCTACCGATGATGACCGTGAAGGTGAAGCTATTTCTTGGCACTTACAAGAAACCTTAAAGCTGGAAAATAAAGAGACTAAGCGTATTGTTTTTAGAGAGATTACTAAAACAGCAATACAAACTGCAATCAAATCTCCAAGAACTATTGATTATGATTTAGTCAATGCCCAACAGGCTAGACGTATCTTAGATCGATTGGTAGGATTTGAATTATCTCCTGTATTATGGAAAAAAATACAAAGAGGACTTTCTGCAGGTCGTGTACAAAGTGTAGCGGCAAGATTAGTCGTTGAAAGGGAAAGAGAAATCGAATCCTTTAAAGCAAAAGACTTTTTTAAAGTTGTAGCAAGTTTTGATTTAGGCAATGGAAAATCACTTGAAGCAGAATTGTCGACAAAGTTCAATTCTAAAGAAGATGCTGAATCATTTTTAAATGATTGTATAGGAGCTGATTTTTCAATTTCAGATATAAAAACAAAGCCAGGAAAGAAAACTCCTGCGCCTCCTTTTACTACTTCTACCTTACAACAGGAAGCAAGTAGAAAATTAGGATATTCGGTTGCTTCAACAATGTCATTAGCTCAACGATTGTATGAAGCAGGTCATATCACCTACATGCGTACCGACTCATTGAACTTATCAAATGAGGCTATTGCTTCGGCAACTGAGGAGATTGCTAGAGTGTATGGAAATGATTTTGTTCAAGAGCGTCATTTTAAAACATCAAATAAGGGGGCTCAGGAAGCCCATGAGGCAATTAGACCTACAAACTTTAAGAATCATAAACTAAAGCTTGATGATAACCGTGAGGCTAGGTTATATGACCTTATTTGGAAAAGGGCTGTTGCTTCTCAAATGGCTGATGCAAAACTTGAAAGAACTACTGCTGAAATCACTACAGCTAAACGCGCTGAGAAATTTGTTGCTAGAGGAGAGGTAGTGAAGTTTGAAGGTTTCTTGAAAGCATATATTGAGTCTAATGATGATGATCATGATGAAGATGAGGAAACTAAAGGTATGTTACCTCCTTTGAATGTGAATCAAGCAATGCCATTAAATGAAATCAATGCTACACAAAGATTCTCTAGACCACCTGCAAGGTATACCGAAGCTAGTTTAGTGAAAACTTTGGAAGAAAAAGGTATTGGTAGACCATCTACTTATGCACCTACTATTTCTACTATTCAGAGAAGAGAGTATGTGATAAAAGAAGCTAGAGATGGTAAAGAAAGAAATTATACAAAGCTTGTTTTAGCTGATAATAAAATTCAAGAAAAATCATTGACAGAAACTTATGGTTCTGAAAAAGGTAAGCTATTCCCAACAAACATGGGTATGGTAGTAAATGATTTTCTTGTAAAGCATTTCCCTAAAGTCGTTGATTATTCTTTTACAGCTAATGTTGAAGAACAATTCGATGAAATTGCACATGGTAATTTAGAGTGGCAAAATATGTTGAATACGTTCTACAAGCCATTCCATGAAAATGTAATTGAAACTGAAGAAAATGCAGATAGAGCAGAAGCTCACGCTGAGAGGGTATTAGGAACGGATCCTCAAACAGGTAAGCCAGTCATTACTAGATTAGGTCGTTTTGGTCCTATTGTTCAAATAGGAGATCAAGAAGATGAAGAGAAGAAATTTGCTTCTTTAAGAAAAGGGCAATATTTAGAATCGATTACTCTTGAAGATGCTCTAGAATTATTCAAACTACCAAGAACTCTTGGTAAATTCGAAGATAAAGTAGTTGTAGCAGCCATTGGTCGTTTTGGCCCATATATTAGACATGATGGTAAATTTGTTTCTTTAGGGAAAGAATACGCTCCAGAAACAGTTGAATTAGAAACAGCTATCGAATTAATTAAGGCAAAACGAGAAGCGGATGCCAAAAAATTAATTAAAACTTTTGAGGAAGAGGAAGATCTACAATTACTAAATGGTAGATGGGGTGCTTACATAAAATACGGTAAGCAAAACGTAAAAATTCCAAAAGAGTTAAAAGAAAAAGCGGAAGAGTTAACTTATGAGGAAGTTAAGAAAATCATAGAGGAAGCTCCAGCACCTAAAGCTAAGGGTAAAGCAGCTGCTAAGAAAGAACCTGCTAAAAAAGCTCCAGCTAAAAAGACTGCCGCTAAGAAAACAACAGCAAAGAAGAAGACTACAACTAAAAAGTAGTCAAATGATAAAATTAAAAAAGGTGATTTGTGTATTCAAATCACCTTTTTTGTAAAAAAAACTTCGTTAAAATAATAAAGTCATAAAAAACTGCATTTCGAACATTTGTTAGTGTTTAAATACGTTTACTGGTTGATTATCAGTGTTATTACAATGTTTTAAGCGTAATATTTTTTTTGAAGTATAAATTTCAATATCGCTTATTCGTGTATGCAAATTTGACTTTTGTTTTATTTTATTTAGAATTGTAATACCAAACTTTAATGATGTAAATCATAAAGTATAATCAAGTAGCAATACACAAAACAAACTTGTGCGCCCAACGGGTCTAATATCATGAATATTCACGAATACCAAGCGAAAAGCATCCTTAAGGAGTACGGAGTAAAAGTTCCTGCAGGTTATGTAGCAGACACTCCAGAACAAGCAGTTGAAGCTGCAAAAAAACTTACTGAAGAAACAGGAACAAACTTTTGGGTTGTAAAAGCTCAAATTCATGCAGGCGGCCGTGGTAAAGGCGGTGGAGTAAAAGTTGCTAAGAGCATGGACGAGGTGAAAACTCTTTCAGAGCAAATCATCGGAATGCAATTAGTTACTCCTCAAACAGGTCCTGAGGGTAAGAAAGTAAACAAGATCATGATTCAACAAGATGTTTACTACCCAGGTGAATCAGAAATTAAAGAATACTATATCTCTGTATTATTAAACAGAGCTACAGGTAAAAATATGATCATGTACTCTACTGAGGGTGGTATGGACATTGAGGAAGTTGCTGAGAAAACTCCAGAACTTATCTTCAAAGAAGAAATCGATCCAGCAGTAGGTATTCAAGGTTTCCAAGCAAGAAGAATTGCTTTCAACTTAGGAACTTCAGGTAAGTCATTCAAAGAGATGGTGAAATTCGTTACTGCTCTTTACAATGCTTACGTTGATACTGATTCTGAAATGTTTGAAATCAACCCTGTGTTCAAAACTTCAGATGATCAAGTTATGGCTGTTGACGCTAAAGTAGGTATCGATGATAACGCTTTATACCGTCATAAGAACATTGCAGAAATGCGTGACGTAACTGAGGAAGATCCTACAGAAGTTGAAGCTGGTGGATCTGGTTTGAACTATGTAAAATTAGACGGTAACGTAGGCTGTATGGTAAACGGTGCTGGTCTAGCAATGGCAACTATGGATATGATTAAACTTTCAGGTGGTGATCCTGCTAACTTCCTTGATGTTGGAGGTGGAGCAAACGCTACTACTGTAGAAGCTGGTTTCCGTATCATCCTTAAAGATCCTAACGTAAAAGCTATCCTTATCAATGTATTTGGTGGTATCGTACGTTGTGATAGAGTTGCAAACGGTGTTGTTGAAGCTTACAAAAACATTGGTGATATCAATGTGCCAATTATTGTACGTCTTCAAGGTACTAACGCTGAAGAAGGAGCAAAAATTATTGATGAGTCTGGTCTTAAAGTAGTATCTGCAATTACATTGTCTGAGGCTGCTGAAAAAGTAAAGGCTGCATTAGCTTAATTTAAAATATACTAGGTTCACTTCTTGTGAATTTTTATTAAAGCAGTTGAGTAGTAATAATTACTCAGCTGCTTTTTTTATTTTTGAGTATGAATTTTCTATTGAAACCCTTATCTGTGATATATGATGCTATAACTTATCAAAGAAATAAGTCTTATGATAATAATGCATCAAAAACATTCAATTTTGATTTGCCAATTATTTCTGTTGGAAATTTATCTGTAGGAGGTACTGGTAAAACACCTTTTGTAGAGTTTCTAATTCAGTATTATTCAGAAAATAAGAAAGTAGGAGTCCTGAGTCGTGGTTATGGCCGTAAAACGAAAGGGCCCATAAGAGCCCATGAGAGCTCTACTGCAAAAGAAATTGGAGATGAGCCGATGCAATATCATTCTAAATACGATGATGTTGAAGTTGTAGTTTCTGAACAAAGAGTAATGGGTGTTCCCTTTTTTGAAAACACAGAATTAATTATTCTTGATGATGCCTACCAACATAGGGCAATAGGAAGAAATGTGAATATTATGCTCTCTGATTCTAGTAAGCCATTTTTTCAAGATCATGTTCTTCCTTATGGAAGATTAAGGGAAAGAAGAGAAGGTGCAGAAAGAGCTCAGATCATCATTTTCACTAAGGTAGATGAGGAGAGTTTTGATCAATCTAATAGAGAAGAGTTTATTTCTCAATCAAAGAAATACTCAAAAGGGAATGTTTTCTTTACTTCAATCTATTATGGTGAACCATACAGTCTACATAATCAGAAGAAAGTAAATTTGCCGGATGAAGTGATTTTATTGACGAGTATTGCAAATCCAAACCCACTAATTAGAGAAGTTGAAAAATATTCAAGTATTAGTAAGCATTATAAATTTAGAGATCATTATTCATTTACTGAGAAAACAATAGAGAGAATCGAGAATGAGTTACCTAAAGGTTCAACAGTTGTGATCACAGAAAAAGATGCAGTAAAATTAAAAGACATCACAACAAAATCAGAATTGAAATTTATTGTGATGCCTATCTTACCAAAGGTTCTATTTGATCAAGAAGATGAATTATTTCATTGTATTAACTCCTTGCTCAACTAAATAGGGTTCCCATTTATTATTATCCCATTGATAATATTCTAGATTAGAAAATTTCTTTTTGTAGTCATAAAAGGAGGGGACGTCATAACAATAGCCATGATAATAAAATAATAGGTTGTTACTTTTAGTGAATTTTATTTCTAATAACATAGTGAGAATACCTAGACTATATTTTGCATAATCTGGATGAAACATTCCATAAATGGAAGAAATTGCCTCAGCACCAATAGCAAAGTAACTAATTGCAATTGTTTTTTCTTGATCAGTAATTCTTATCTCATAAACAGAAGTAGGTACATTAGTAGGATTCTTCTCCGACAAGAAGTCAAAAATTGAATTCGGGACATTGTCTACGAATTTTTCTTTATGAATAGAAAACAATTGTTCTGCTTCTTCATCTATGTTTACCTTCTGAATTTTGTAATTGAAATTTTTATTACGTCTTAATATTTTACGTTGCGATTTCGTTAAATGAAAATTTTCAATTCTAACTCTAAGAGGAAGAACATTACAAATTTCATTGTTATATATGTTTATGTTATATCTAAAAAAATTCTCACCAAAATGTCTCCATCCATTTTCTAATAAATAATCATATTGTGATGGAGAGACCCAAGATTTTGTAAATTCTTCGAGTATGATGCTCATATAATTTCTTAAAAGTGTGATTATGAATATACAAATCAAAAATATATTCTCTTATTAATTAATTACTGCTTTATATAACAAAAACAAGAATGATTAGTTTTATTAGGAAATTGAAGATTCAAGACAATTTTATCAAAAATAGCTAATATATAACTATAGAATTAATAACTTTGTAACAAACTAGATTAAGATTTGCGAATGGACCAAAAAAAAGGAGCAAATAGTACATACTTTGGAAATATATCTGAAGCAGTCAAAACATCACTTCATGGATTAAAGCTATCAATGGATCACCTAAAAGATTCATTAAAAAATCAGAGAAGAGATGATACTACGGCTTCTGATGATAAATATTTTAATCACGAAAACTCTATCGTTACTTTAAAATATCCTGAAGAAGTTCTTCCTGTACCAGACAATGGAAGATATAAACTGGATCTTGAAATTGATGATTGTATTGTATGTGATAAATGTGCAAAAATTTGCCCTGTTGATTGTATCGAAATCGATCCAATACTAAGTACTGATGTTATAGGAGAAACATCTGATGGTACTCCAAGACGTATCTATGCTGCTAAGTTTGATATAGATATGGCAAAATGTATGTTTTGCGGATTATGTACTTACGTTTGTCCTACAGAATGTCTAACCATGACTAAATCATATGATTTTAGTGAATTAGACATGAGAAGCCTTACTTATGGTTTCGCAAATATGTCTGAGGAAGAAGTGACAGAGAAAAAAGAGCTTTTCAATAAAGAACAAGAAAGAAAGAAAGCTGCTAAAATGGAAGCAGCAAAAAAAGTTGTTGAAGAGCCTAAGGCTGAACCTACAACTGCAAAAAAAGCAGCTAAGCCGAAATTTAAACCAAGAGTAATTAAAAAATAATGGAGTTAATTTTATTCTACTTATTTATTGCTGTCATTTTTATCACAAGTGTAGCACTTTTTATCTCAAAAAATGTGATTCATAATGCAGCATTTCTATTGTTATCATTGTTAAGTGTAGCCGGATTATTTGTCCTATCAGCTTCAGATTTCCTTGCTATTACTCAAGTAATGATCTACATAGGTGGTGTATTGGTGCTCTTACTTTTTGGAGTGATGTATACAAAAAACACAAAAGACAATAGTGTTTCAATTGGTTCGAAAAGGATCATGCCTGGATTGTTTTTAGGGTTAATCTCTTTTGGTACTTTAACCTATGCAATTCTTCAAGAGAACATTGATCAAGATTATACTATCCCTGATAGGTCAGTAGTAGAAGCTCTGGGTGTTGAGTTTATGACCAAGTATATTTTCGGATTTGAATTAACAGCTATCTTGTTGTTGGTGGTATTGATAGGTGCTGTTTTTGTGGCTGGTAAAACTCCTAAAAACTTAGAAGAAAATTAAAATATTTCATATATTAAGAAGATCGAATTATATTTGTAGTTCGAATCGACAACGACAACGGTCTAATTTAAGCATTGGATCGTTTTTCATTTTATAAAAGAATTAATAAATATGTCTAAGACAACATTTTATACTAGTGAAGGCCTAAAAAAATTGACTGATGAACTAAATGAATTAAAGACTAAAGGAAGATCAGATATTGCAAGACAAATTGCAGAAGCTACAGATAAAGGTGATTTAAGTGAGAACGCAGAATATGATGCAGCTAAAGATGCCCAAGGTCACTTAGAAGCCAAAATTGCTGAGTTAACTAATTTAGTAGCAAATGCTAGAGTTATTGATGAGTCAAAGCTTGATACTTCAAAAGTAGGTATTTTATCAAAGGTTACAATCAAGGCTCCAAACGGGACAACTATGACTTACACTTTGGTTTCTGCAAAAGAGGCTAATGTCAGACAAAACAAAATCTCTGTAGATTCACCTATCGCTCAAGGTTTAATGGGTAAAAAATTAGGGGATATCGCAGAAGTTCAAACACCAAGAGGAATCATGAAATTTGAAATTATGGATATCTCACTATAATTTTATAATAGATATAACATAAAAAGGGAGTAGAACTTATAAATTCTACTCCCTTTTTTATTAATCAAAAATGATTGTCTTATTTTTATATGTCAGTAGTTTACGATTGACATGTTTGTATAATGCTCTGGATAATACAATCTTTTCTAAGTCTTTACCTTTCCTGATCAATTCTTTGACAGTGTCTTTATGACTAACTTTAGCAACGTCTTGCTCAATAATTGGACCTGCATCTAGGTCTGAAGTTACATAATGTGAAGTAGCACCTATGATCTTAACACCTCTTTCATGCGCGGCATGGTATGGTTTAGCTCCAACAAATGCAGGTAAGAAAGAATGGTGTATATTGATAATTCTGTCGGGGAAATGCTCAATAAAGTCTGAAGATAAAATTTGCATGTATCTTGCTAATACTATGAAATCTATATTTAATTCTCCCATTAATTGGATTTGCTTTTCCTCTTGTTCCGCTTTGTTTGCTTTGTTCATTTCAAAGTGGTAAAACGGGATATTAAATTTATCAGCTACCTTTTTTAAAGTTTCATGATTACTGACAATTAATGGGATATCAACTTGTAATTCTCCAGAATCAGCTCTTGATAAAATATCATATAAACAGTGAGACATTTTAGTCACAAAAAGAGCCATTCTAGGTTTTTGATCACTAAAATACAACTTGAAGGTCATATTATATTTTTGAGCCAATAGAGTTGAAAAGTAGTCTTTAATTTTTTCTTTAGGAATTAGAAATGAATCCAAGTCGAATTCAATTCTCATATAAAATCTATTTTCTTCTCTATCTACGTACTGATCTAAATAAACAATATTACCCTGATTTTCATGGATAAATTGTGTTGTATATGAAATGATGCCCTTTTGGTCAGGGCAGTGCATTAATAAAATTGCAGTATTTGCCATGTTTAGTCTGTTATATTATTTCAAGGAAGATAATAATGAATCAATATACTCCCGATGATTTGCCAATCTAGGAACTTTATTCTGACCGCCCAACTTTCCTCTTCCTTTCATCCAGTTATAAAAAGATTTTTGCTCTAAAAAGTGGACTTTTGGAGCCACTAGTGCAATATCTTTATAACGTTTGGCATCATAATCTGAGTTGACACTTCGTAAAGTATCATCAAGAACTTGAATGAAAACGGATGAATCATTCGGTTGAATTTTAAATTCTATTGCCCATTCATGACCGCCTTTTTTTCCACTTTCCAAATAAACGGGAGCTGCAGTAAAATTCCGAACTTCAGCACCTGTCTGAAGACAAGCAGCCTTTATTGCTTCCTCTGCATTTTCAATAACTACTTCTTCTCCAAATGCATTGATAAAGTGTTTTGTCCTACCTGAGATTTTGATTCTGTAAGGGAACTTAGAAGTAAAACGTACTGTATCTCCAATTAAATATCTCCAAAGTCCTGCATTGGTAGAGATGACGATCGCATAGTTTTTACCAATTTCTACATCTGCTAATTGAACTACTTTGGGTTGTTCTTTGCCGAACTCATCCATTGGGATAAACTCATAAAAAACACCATAATCCAATAGTAAAAGCATTTCGTCATCATTGGTAGTGTCTTGAATTCCAAAGAAACCTTCAGAAGCGTTATAGACGTCCATGAAATTCATTTCTGGATTACCAATGAGATTTTTAAATGTCTTACGATATGGGCCAAATGCAACAGCACCATGAAAGAAAACTTCAAGATTAGGCCATACCTCATGAAGAGTTTTCTTACCTGTTTTCTCTAAAATTCTTTCAATAAGAACTAAGGTCCAAGTGGGTACACCGGCTATACTTGTGATGTTCTTATCAATAGTAGTTTCTGCAATTTTTTCAATCTTACTTTCCCACTCATCCATCAAAGCAACTTCAATTTCTGGTGCTCTCATGAACTCCGCCCAAAAGGGAAGGTTCTTCATGATAATTGCCGATACATCACCACTGATAGTATTTTCATTGTAATTACTTTTCTGATAGGATCCACCAATACCTAAACTCTTACCGAACATCATTTTAGTGTTTGGGTAATTGTTGATGTAAAGTGTCATAAGATCCTTACCAGCTTTGTAATGGCAATCTTCTAATGCTTCTTTCGAAACAGGAATAAACTTACTTCTAGCATTTGTAGTACCTGAGGATTTAGAAAATTGATTAATTTTCGTTGGCCAAAGGATGTTCTGTTCACCTTTCATCATTCTTTCGATATCATCGGAAAGATCTTCATAAGTTGAAACTGGAACGTAATTGTTGAAAGTAGAAATATTATTTACGGATGAGAAATTATATCTTTTTCCATACTCAGTGTTCTTTGCACTGGATACTAAATCTTTAAATAAATTTTCTTGCACTTCAATTGGATGAGACATGAAATACTCAATTTGATGCATTCGTCTCTTAGAGAACCAACTAAAGGCAGATGATAGTAATTCCATACCACTAAACCAATAAAAGGATTATTAAAAAAATTGGAATTCAGTTTGGGTCATGAAAAGTAAAATTTCTAGATAAAAAAAAGGATACTCATCTCTGAGCATCCTTTCTAATCTATATTTCTTACTCAGAGAAATCTTTCTTTTTATACTCAGCGTATTCACCAAAGTAGGCTTTACGTACTTCGGGATCATTGATCAATTGCTCTGGTGTACCGTCTCTGAATACAACTCCACTTTGTAAGATATAAACTCTATCAGTAATTGATAGTGTTTCTGTTACGTTGTGGTCAGTGATTAGAATACCAATATTTTTCTTTTTTAAATTATATACTATTCGTTGGATTTCTTCAACGGCAATAGGGTCAACACCTGCGAAAGGTTCATCTAATAGTACAAAACTAGGGTTAGTAGCAAGTGTTCTTGCAATCTCAGTTCTTCTTCTTTCACCACCTGATAGTGACATACCAAGGTTGTCACGAACATGAGTTAATGAGAATTCTTCTAATAATCCATCCACACGCTTCTTTTTCTCATCTTTAGAAATTTTTTCCATTTCTAAAGGAAGCATGATATTTTCTTCAACTGTTAATCCTCTAAATACTGAAGGCTCCTGAGCTAAATATCCAACACCTTTTTTTGCTCTTTTAAACATAGGAAGGCTTGTGATATTTTCACTATCAAGATGAATTTCTCCATTATTAGGCTTAATCAGACCAACGATCATATAGAAACAAGTAGTTTTACCTGCTCCGTTCGGTCCTAATAAACCAACAATTTCTCCTTGCTCAACTTGAATAGAAACATCATTTACAACTGTACGTTTACCGTACTGCTTGATTAAATTATCTGCCTTTAGTACCATATATTTTTTATATAATTTTTTTCTTTCCTAAAGTTGATGAAATAGTTTAATTTCAACAACAGTAACCCAAAAATAATATATTTTTTTGGGGGTAGAAGCTACTTAATGATAGCTAACTTTTTTTAACATTCATTTTTAGTAAAACAAAGAATCTCACCTTCTTTTTAATCTCAATAAACACTGGATTGATAGCGTATGATTGTTTATCAAATACTCCATCATTTTAAGATATTAAAATAATTAGTTCTACACTATAATTTCGAGCCCAAATATCAGCCCTTCAAAGTAGTATTGACCTTTGTTTTGGTTTTAAATATAAATACCAAAATTATTTCTTGGGCAAGATTTCAGAGAAAGCGGAATCTGAAACTATCTTTCCATAAAAAGCACTGAAGTTTTTCACATCCTTTTGTATGATGCTTAAGAAGTGTGTTCTTTCTTCATCCCAATAATCCCATTTCACAAATTTCGATACTGTTTTATTTGTTCTAAAAGAGTAGATGCTTCCTCTGGTTTCTTTATCTCTGAAATAGGATTTTTCTTTATACCTCAGAATAGATTTAGGTTTTTGGTTTAAGAAGATGTCAGTATCTAGACTGTCAGAAATTGCATAGATATTTATCTTTTGTCCAATTTTTACAGAGTGATTGGATGTATTCTTAATCTTGAATAGATATAATTCATCAATACCGGAATTTAATTGTATTCTTTCTTCGTTATGCGATTTATTAAGAACGTACTGTATGTGATCTACTGCGTGGTAAGTATTGAGGTTGTAATCAACAAGAAAACCTATCTGAATATCATTAATATTAATTCTTGATGGGTCATAGGTATAATTATCATCATTCTTTTCGTAAGTATTATTCTTTTTATAAGGCAATACTCCTCCAATTTTGGAGAAAATTAGATCAGGCAGGTTCTTAAGTCTTTGTGATTGATGATATAACATATATAAAGATCCTCCAATGAGCAGAGTAGAGAAGGGCCAATCCATGTACAAGTGAAATATATTAAATGCAATTATTCCCTTCCTTGTTATATCGTATGTACTTATGAATTTTTTAACTTCAAAGTCAAATTGATGTATTTGATTTTGGGTTAAATGTTGAGTGTAATATTTAAATTTATCATTCGAAGCCGTTTTTTTTATATCTGGCCATAAATTATCTTGTATGATTTTTTTTATATCGTCTGCCATTTAGATAGAAATATTAAGGAATAATAATATTCAATTTATACAATTTTATCCCTTAAAAACAGTTTGTTGAGTTTATTTTTAGTTCTTTCTTTGCTTGGTATGATTTTTTCTATTTCAATTTTATTAACTTTGTATCATCACTAACCTTAACCGCATTAGAATTATGGCAGTTGAACAAGTACGATATTCAGCTGAGGAGTTAGTAGAGTTTGAAGACCTATTACGCCAAAAGCTAGATAAAACAGACAGAGAACTCGAGCACTTGAAGCAATCAATAAAAAAAGAATCAAGTGGTCAGGACTCTAATCACACTGGAGGGAAAACGTTAGAAGATGGTGCTGATGCTTTTGAGAAAGAACAGTTAAACCACTATGCTGCCCGAGCTATGAAATACAAGCAGCAGTTAGAAAAAGCGTTAGTCAGAATTAAAAATGGCACTTACGGGGTTTGTGTAGATACTGGAAAACTTATTTCTAAAGATAGATTAAGAGCCGTACCACATACACAACATTCCATTGAAGCGAAATTGAAAAGAAATTAATTTTACTTCTTTTAAAAGTATTTTTATGGCACTTGGTAGGTAATATCGAGTGTCAAATTTTTTTATGATGGACCAAACAAATATTCAAAGTGCAATAGAAGCAATGATCTTCATCTCCGACGAACCAATTAGTATTAATGAAATGATACAGGTTTTTGATGATATAAAAGAAGAAGGAGTTGAAGAAGAGATCGTATCCAAAGAAGATGTATTAAAAGCAATTGATACATTAAAAAGAAAGTACAGTCATAAAAACCACTCGTACGAATTAGTTCAAAGTGGAGATGGTTATTGTTTTATGACTAAACAGAAATACAGTAAGATAGTCAATGCCTTGTTAAAAAATAGGTCAAAGAAAAGACTATCAAAATCTGCTTTGGAAACTTTGTCTATTATTGCTTACCGTCAGCCAATCACAAAAGGGGAGATTGAAAAGATTAGAGGAGTAGGTTGTGATTATGCAATGAAGAAACTTTTATCCAGAGAATTAATAAAGATGAAAGGGAAGTCTGATGCCATCGGTCGACCAATGCTTTATGGAACTACGGATAGGTTTCTTGAATATTTTGGGATTAATACTCTGAAAGATTTACCATCACCAAAAGAATTTAAAGAAGAAGACTTAGATCCATCATTAACTGATGATCAAAATACTACAACTGAACAAGTAACAGAAAGTGAAGTTACTCAATAAAAAAAGGCTTATAGTTGGATTAAAACTATAAGCCTTTTTATTTATCCTCTTTTAGTAATTTCATCCCTAATCGAGGCTGCTTTCATATAATCTTCGTTATCAATAGCTTTTTGCAACAATGCGTTGAGCTGATCAATACTTAGATTTTGATATTCTGTTTCATCTTCTTGGTCTTGAGCAACGACTTCTTCTTCCTCGTCTTCATCTAACCCCTCAAAGTCTTCAATCTCAAGTTCATCATCTTCTTCCAGGTCATCAGCATGTTCTACTTCATCCTGTTCAAGTTCTTCTACCTGAATACCTGCCTCACCCATAATATTCTCATATGCATAAATAGGAGCATTAAATCGAATACCAATAGCTACAGCATCAGAAGGTCTAGCATCTAATATCACTTCTTCACCTTCTGCTGTAATGATATGTATATCAGCATAAAAGACTCCTTCCTTTAAGTTGGAAATTTGAATGTGATTAATCGAAGCTCCCAGTTTTAATGCAAAGCTTTTAAATAAGTCGTGGGTCATGGGTCTGTTTGAAGAAATTTTCTCAATTTCTAATGCAATAGCTTGTGCTTCAAACATACCAATAATAATAGGCAAACGTCTGTTTCCATGCTTTTCTCCAAGTACTAAAGCAAAAGAACCATGCGATGTATGGCTTGCTGAAAGCCCTAATATTTCTAATCTTACTTTGTTCAAGACTTTTCTGTTAATTTTTCAATTACAAAACTAAACATTCTGAGCAAATATCTAAATGGAATTTTGCTGACTTAGTTGTTTTATTGCAATATCTAGTTCATCCATGGTATCAACTTCACTAAGCATATGATCTGATAGTGGTTCAATAAGCTTAATATTAGCATCTTCTAGAATATCACGAAGTGAATTTTTCCCAAAAGCTAATGCTTGAAGAAGTTTTAAATATGCTCTTGGTTCCCAAATTCCCAATAATGGTTGGGGAGCGCCAGTATCTTTAGCTTTATAAAGTGTAGCTAACTTTGATGGATCCCTTTTAGAAATCAAATGCATGATCGTTTGATCGTCTACAAAAGGAAGATCAATTGCTACAGTCATCCAAGCTGAATTAGGATTATGTCTAAATGCAGTTAATAACGCACCAAAAGGACCTAAATCAGTAAATGTATCAGGTAAAAGATTTAGTTGATCTTGAAAATCATCTAACTGTTGAGGTCTACAAGACATAAATGCATTCACAGTGTACTTAGAGAGAATTTCCTTCATGTGGAAACGTTGCTCTGTACCGTGATAATTAATTTTTGCTTTGTCTTTACCACCCATTCTTTTGGATTTACCACCCGCTAGAATAAGCCCATTAATATTTCCAGTATCTTCTTTAAAACTAAGTTCAATAAATTGAGATATTGAATGAAGTTTATCAATACTAAAGATAGGCTTGTGTTCTAAATTATTTATACGATCGTATAAAATGCTTGGAATGTCTTCTTTTGTTGTTCCTTCTGTAAGAATAATGCAAAGTATGTTACTAAGTCTTTTAATCTTTCTGTGAAGGGTAGGTGTTTTTTCCTTATCAATAATAAGAACTTGTCGAGATGCTTTGAAATGGTTTCCATTAATAAAAGCAGCGTCAACATCATTCAATACAACATGTCTATCAGAAACACTAAGTGCTTTTCTAAAGTCAACTCTAGAAAAAGTGATTTTATCAATTATTTCCACTCGAGCTTTGTGAGATAGGGCCTTTGAAGAATCAAATCCCAACTCTTTTTCCATTTCCGAACTTTGGTGGTCACAATCAATATATCCTATATTCCAGTTAGTTGATAAGTTTTCAATTAATCTGAATACTAATTCTTTTACTTTCCCTGGTGAAGTTCCTAAAAAGGCGATTTCTGTTCTGCAAAAACGTCCTACTTTAGGTCTTACTAAATCACTCTCCTGCATAGCTCTCTATTTTTTTGACAACTTAAAGATACACGTTTTTTTAAAGGTGCAAAATCATTTTTACATTGAAAAAACGCTGGGATAGAGTATTTGGTACTGCGTACTGTGTACCATCATATGTTTTTACCCATGTATAAGAAATAACGTTATTGTTGCCCAAAACATTTAATATTTCGACACCAATTGAAAGATTTTTCATGAATTCCTCATTAGGGTTGTCGGATTTTTTATTCAGTGCGATTAATTTATTTAATCCAAGGTCTAATCGCATATAATCATTTCCTCCACTGAATGCATTTCTTAATTCAGGATTGTCTGGAGGTCCAAAAGGTAATCCAGAACCATACATAAATCTTAAATTCATTCTCATGGTAGGATTATTTGGTAAATGATCTTGGAAGAACATTGCTAAAGTAACTCGTTGATCTGTAGGTCTTCTAATATAGCCTCTTGGATCATTGTCAATTTTTTCTTTAGTACTCATAACGCTCAATGAAATCCATGATTGAGTACCGGGAATAAATTCACCACTTAATCGAGTATCAATACCTGTAGCATAAGCAACGCCTTCATTTTCTCCTGAATACCTAATTCTAATGTTGTCAATATTGTAAGGGACAACATTCCATAAATGCTTATAATAAACTTCTGATATCAATTTGAATGGACGACCCCATTGTTCAAAGTTGTAGTTGATCCCACCTATGATATGTAGTGAGCCTTGAGCCCTTAAGTCTTCATTCAGAGTACCATCAGGTCTTCTCATTTCTCGGTAGAAAGGAGGTTGATAATACACTCCAGAAGCGAAATTGAATACAACATCTTTTTCCCATTCTGGCTTAAAAGAATATTGGAATCTTGGAGAAACATTAACTTCATTATTTACACTCCAATATGTTCCTCTTACTCCTAAAGTCATCTTATGTTGATTGTTATTAGAGTAATAACTACTTTGGGCGTAAGCAGAATAGCGTTGCGATTCCAAGTTGTTTTCAGTCTTTAATTGATCATCAATACTGATAACATAATCGGCAGAATCTTGGAACTGATACTCTGAAAGGTTATCGTTTATTTCTTCAAACTTAGCTTGTACTCCGAATTCAACATCAAATAGATCATTCAGAAGCCATGAATTTCTGTTTTCTACTGTGTAGACATTGGCTTTTAGTGTATTTCGTGAGTATTGATATTCACCTCCAATACCTTGTTCGGTAGCACAGTCATTCACACCATTTCCAATATCATCCACATCACATATTCTATATGCACTTTCTAAATTACTTCTTTCTCGTTCCTGAGTCACCATTGCCGATGTGATTAGATTGGAAGTGAATTTATCATTGAAATTATGGATTAATTTTAATCCTCCCTGAAAGGTGTCGTAATCTAATTGTTCTTTTCCTTCAAAGGCGATAGTTAAATTACTGATACCTTCACCTGTCTGAAAATTTGTACTACGGGTAGAAGGGAAAACACTATACCTATTCGCGGCATAAGACATTATTGCATCTAAATACGTTTTTCCTTTTTTCCCTTTTCCGGATAAGTCAAAACTTAAGTAAGATTGGACGTCACCAAACTTTGGTCTGTATTCACCATCAGTTTGTAAAGTGTTCAGTAAATATTCAGTTGATTTATATCGAGCACCTATTATTGCCGTGTGTTTTTTGTTTTTTGATGCACCTCCTAAGGTAAGAGAACCATTGAGTAAAGATGCTTCTAAAGTACCTTCAAAACTAAGTGGTTTTTTGTATTCAATATTTAAGGATGACGATAATTTATCACCATATTGTGCTTCCCAACCTCCTGAAGAAAAATCAATATTATCAACCATGTTACTATTCACAAAACTTAGACCTTCTTGTTGTCCAGATCTCGCAATAAAAGGGCGGTAAATTTCAATATTATTTACGTAAATAAGGTTTTCATCAAAGCTGCCTCCACGAACAGAATAGTCAGAAGATAATTCATTATTAGAGGCTATACCTAAAGCACCACTAGCTACTAGTTGTTGGGTGAATTCGCCATAACCAACAGGTATTTCTCTTAAATCTTCACCTTTGACGAACACAGAACCCGCTTGTTGTCTCACTTCGGTTTCTTTATTATCGACAACTTTAACTTCTTTAAGTTGGTAAATCTGTTTAAATAATTTGACGTCAAGATTTTTTATCTCGTCTTTGTATAATTGTACCTCAAAAGCTCTAGGAGAGAAGGACGGATGATTGAAAAATACAGTAACCAATGTATCTGTCGGGATAGTGATAATATAAGCACCTTCCGCATTTGTTAGATAAAAATTATTCTGATTAACTCCTGCTTGAACCATAGCAGATTCCACAGGGTTTCCGATAGAATCCATTACAACACCCCGTAAAACTGCTTCTTGAGCTTTAGTTTCGGTTATGGAGAAAAAAACAGATATATATAGAAGTAATATTGAAAGAGTTTGGAAACTTTTAAGCATAATTACTTAGAGAATTAAAAAATGAGTATGATTTATTACCATACAATGACTAATCTGTGTAATTTAGTGAAATGTATACATTCTTATTCACTTATTAGGCATTTGAATCAGAAAAAAAGTATTACAAATCTAATCACTTTACATCGATAAAACTAGTTATGACTACACATCAAGAACAGGATAATAATATCATTGATAATGTTAGAAATTACTTCGGACCTGAATTTCCAGAAGATATTTCATTAGACCACGCTTACATTCATATCGGTTATTTCTTTGGTTGGGTGATTTTAAATGATCTTTATTCTGAAGAATTTGAAGATGAGTTTGGTGCACAAATCATTTATTTTAAAAGAAAAGAGATTACACCAACAATTTTAGCTGAAACTTTAGATGGCATTATAGAAAAAGAGCTTTTTGATATTAAGCTTCATCGATTCTTAACAGATTACTATAGTTCAGGAGATTACATCAAGGATTATAAAGAAAATCTGGCAAATGATAAAGATACAATTTTCCATGTTTCAGAAAACTGGGAAGACTTTGATAAAATGTCAAAAATCTTAGACGCCCGTTTCTCAAGGTATTAATTACAAATGCTGAAAAATTAAGTTCTTCTCTTCTCGTAATACCATAAAAAATAGTTAAATTTACTTCTTAGTATAACCTAAACTGTCATACGAATATTTAACTCTAATTTCGAGAATGAAAGGATCTGTCAAAAGACTTTTTTTAGGTATCCTTATTCTATTCGTCTTACTTATCTGTTTTGTGTATGGAATTCTTAGAGTTCCTTATGTTCAGAATATTGTGGTTACCAAAGCCACAGAATTTTTATCTACAAAGACAAATAGCAAGGTATCTATTGATTATATCGCTTTAAATTTCCCAAAGTCATTAGTCATTGATGGAATTTTATTAAAACACCCCAATGGTAATGACTTTGTGAAATTAGACGAAATTTTACTAGATGTAGATTTAGAAACTGCATCTATGGATAGGGTCGTTATCGACGATTTTGAGGTCAATGGTCTTGAAACAAATATATACGTTTATAAAAACGGTAAATTTAATTTTGATTACATCCTAGATTCTTTTTCTAGCGATGATTCTACTGTAGTGGTTGAAGAGGATACAACTTCATCTGTTATTCCACCTATTATTTTAAATCAAATAAGCTTAAAAAATATTCATTTATTGTACTCTGATAGTGTACAGATGATGACAGCTAAACTGAATCTTGGAGAACTAACAGCCTCTATCCCTAATATCAACCTTAATACTTCTGAATATAAAATTGGAGAAGTTGCTTTAAAAAAATCAGATATTTCCTACGAAGTTTTTGGGCAAACAACAAGCAATATTGTTGAAGAAACTGATACAACAGAAATTGCTGAGGAAGTACCATTCGATTTAGTACTTAAATCTTTAAGTATTGAGAATACCAAATTAGTTTATCACGATAAGCCACTCAAAGAATCTGCTCATCTTTCTATTGGTCACTTTCTAGTAGAAGATCACCATTTTAATTTGATTGATCAAAAGGTAGCAGTAGGCCTATTTAAACTTGACGAAACGTCTATTCGATATGATCTAGTTTCGGATACCACTATTAAGCATGAAGATATAACGAATATTACTCCTTTATTAAAACCAATTTCATCTTTGGATTTAGGTTGGGATGTTAATATAGACGATGTTCAAGTAGATCAACTCTCATTGGAGTTTAATGATGATTTGTATGAAAGGCTAGAACAAGGAGTTGATCCGAATCATATTTTACTAAGTAAGCTTCAGCTAAAATCAAAAGATATAAAAGTACAAGACACTGGAATTACAATAGATCTTGAACACTTCGAAGGAAAAGAAAAAAGTGGAGTTTTTGTTAGAAGCTTTTCATCTTATGTATTTGTTGGCCCTCAGAAAATAGACTTAACAGAATTACTTCTAGAAATAAATAACAGTTTTTTATTGACGGATCTTCATTTACGATTTAGTAATTTATACTTAATAGGAGACTATATTGAGGATCTTCAGATCGATAATAATTTAAAGAGATCACATATTTCATTTAAGGATGCATTGATTTTTGATCCTTCCCTAAAACAAGATTCAACAGTAGCTCCATATTTGGATTATAATATTGATGGTAAGTTAAAAGTAAAAGGGACTGTTGAAGATATGAGAGTATCCGATGCAAAGATTAACTCTGACTTAGGAATTGAAACAGATTTAGTATTACATCTTCAAGATTTATTAAGTGAAGATTCTCTGAGGTACGAAGTGAGTATTGATTCCTTAAATTTCTTTACAAAGACACTGTTGGATTTAAATGTAGATCAAGAAACTTTAAATGCCTTCAATATACCCCAGCATATTTTAGGTCAGTTACATGTAAAAGGCGGCTTAAAGGATGTAAGTAGTGAGATGTCTTTAAGTTTAGAAAACTTTGGTGCTTTTGATTTAGATTTTAGTCTTTTCAATGAAGATGAATATCAATTAAAAACAAATACCTATAATCTTAATGTAGGAAAAATATTAAAGGACACTACAATAGGAAAAGTAAGTACTTATCTTACTGCTGTTGGTAAAGGTTTTGATGTTGAAAAAGATTTAAAGACTTTAGCCACTTTCGACCTAAAAAAAGCTGAATACAATAATTATGATTACGGTGGGTTGAAAGTAAATCTTGATGTAGATAGGATGGCTGTTAAATGGGATGCTAAAACAAACTCCAAAGGTGCAAAGTTTAACCTGAATGGAAATGTTGATATGAACTCCGATATTCCTTATGCATCTGTGATTGGTGATATAGAGCACATCGATTTTAATCAATTAAACTTCCTAGAAGATACTGCAACAATAGGAATGAGTATTGACTCTGAAACAAAAGGTTTCGATATCACTAATTTAAATACCACTCTCGATATTAAAGATTTGTACTATTTCGATGGTACAAAGAAATATAAATATGATTACGTAAAACTGCATGCAGAACTAGACAGTACACATATTGCAGGTGCACTTTCTGCTCCACATTTAGAGGGAGACATGCAAGCGGATATTCCATTAGATTCATTAGCGGTTGTCTTGGAAAGGTATTTCTCCCAGTATATTTCTTCAAGAGAAATGATTGGTCAATTACCGCCATCAAAAGGTAAAATGTATGGATCATTAAAATTGACGGATAGTGAGTTGTTGACCAATGGAGCGATTGAAGATTTGGACTCATTACAAATCTCACAATTTGACTTCAACTTTGATGCTGCCACTAATATTTTTGATTTTGATATTCTAGTACCAAGGGTGACGTATTCTGATATTGATGTGGATTCCACTTTTGTATCGATTCATGCAGACGGTAAAAAAATGGCTTATAAGCTTGGTTTCGAAAGACTGAGAATGTTAGGTTATGAAGACTATGCTGTCCATAATTGGGAATTTGGAGGCGAGGCGCATGATAATGTGCTTACTTTTAAAACTGTTGGTCAGAATGAAGATTTTACTAAAAAATGGTTGTTAGCCAGTGCAAACTTAACATTAGATTCTACTACCTACAGGTTTAAATTGGATGATCCATTGATTGTCAATGATGAAAAGTGGAACGTTAATACTAATAACTATATCCTATCAGATGGTGGATTACCCTATATCCATGAATTGACATTAGAACAAAAGGGACAGAAGTTTAATTTCTTCTCATCTCAATTTGACGAACAAGATACTGTCTACAAGTTTGAAGTCATAGATTATTCATTAGATGATATCACTTATAATGTTACAACAGATACCTCATTAGTTAATGGATTAGTTAATGCAGATATAGAGATTGGAGATATATCACAAGGGGGAAAGTTATCAGCAGATTTCAAAATTGAAGACTTTGGTATTTTAAACCATATACTCGCTACATTAACTTCCAATGCAAAGAATACGGATGACATTAATGTCTATGAAAGTAATGCCAGAATAGTTGGCCCAATCGGTAATATCCATTCAGAGTCTTCATTTAATGTTGCTGATACGATTGCACCATTGGATTTGTCCCTAACCATCGATAGTTTACTAATTCATCCTTTTGAAGCTTTAAGCAGTGAATATTTATCGGATCTTAACGGAGGATTTTCTGGAGGTCTTAAGGTAAAAGGTGGTGGTGTCGGACCTTTGGATATCAAAGGAGCTATTAAAATGCAAGAACCCACTTTTAAGGTCAAAATGTTTAATCTGAAATTGGCAGGTACCGACGGTCAAATGATTTTTGATGATAAGGGGATGCATTTTGAGAATTTTGGTTTTAAAGATGAAAATGGAAGATATGCTTTACTAGCAGGTAATATTTATACAACAGATTACACTGACATGGACTTTAACCTGAAGTTCAGTGCTGATGATATCACAGTAATTAATTCAACGTCAAAAGACAATCCAGAATATTTTGGAAAGTTGATTGTCGGAAATATTACTAAAATAAACGGCCCAATCGATCACTTGATGATAGACTCTGAGATTCGTATAGCTAGGGGTACTGATTTGACTTATGTATATATGGACGGTGGTATTGCAGAGATCGATACTGGTGATGATATCATTGAATTTGTTCAGGAAGACGATACGATCACTATTGCTAAAAGCACACATAATTATGAGTTAAAAACTACCATAAACATTGATGATAAATCATCCTTTAAAGTAGTGATTGACCCTAGAGCCGGTGATGCATTGACGTTAGTAGGAGGTGGAGTTTTACACCTAAGAATGGATGCTGGTGGTGATCTAGTAATGTCAGGTCAATATGAGGTGACAGAAGGTGATTATAGTATGACTTTCTATCAATTAATGAATAAAAAGCTTTCTTTGAAAAAGGGAAGTACTGTATTGTGGACTGGAGATCCGTATAATCCTCAAGCGAATATGACAGCGATCTATCAAACGAGTACTTCACCTTATCCTTTAGTGGCCAATCAGATTTCGCCAAGTGAGTCCAATAAATACAAGGCAAAAAGAAATTTTATTGTTTATATGAATATGAGGGGTGATGTGATCAAACCTGAACTTTCATTTGAATTAGAATATCCTGAAGGAAGTCAGGGTGGTGACAAAATTGAATCTGCCATAGAATATTTAAATCAGGATGAGTCACAACTTAATAAACAAGTTTTCTCACTTCTAATCTTAGGGACATTCCTAAATGATGCTGGAGGAGATGGAGCGAATACTCAAGATATGGTAACGGGTTCTGTAAGTTCGATTATCAGTCAGCAATTGAATAATGTAACCAATAACCTTACGAATGGTTTTGTTGATGTCGATTTTGATGTTGACTCTTATTCCCAACAACAAACTTCCGGAGGTTCATCAAACAGAACAGATGTAGGTGTTACCTTAAAAAAATCACTATTCAAAGATCGATTAAGTGTATCTGTAGGTGGAAAAGTTGCCGTAAATGGTAATGAAGCGAATAATAACAGCAGTACTTTCAACACAGACTTCTTATTAGAATACAACCTTTTAACAGATGGGACTTTAAAAAATAGATTATTTAGATCCATTGATGCTCAATATTTTACTCCTGATGTATTTAAAACTGGAGTTTCTATTGTTTTCACAAAGGATTATAATCATGGCCGAGAATTGTTCATCAGAAACCTAGATAAGAAAAAGGATATCCGTAAAAGGATGGGTATGATCAAAAGGTCTAATACTGGTGGAGGAATGATGGAAGCAAGTTCAGATTCATCTTCAAATTCTGGTGGAATGCAACCTGCAAAATCTCAAGGTATGGCTCCTGCAAAAAGTGATTCCACACAACAAAAAGCGGACTCTACTAAAGTGGAAATAGATTCAACATCCATAAAAACAACTCCTAGTGATTCTTTAAAAATGGATGACTCAGAAAGCCGCATACCAGTTGAAGAGGGTGAAGAGATAGGGTATGTCAACTCCCAATTATTTTATCAAAAAGAAAAAGAACTAAAGAGACTTTTATCCGAAAATGAAGATTAAACAACTTCTATATATAAGCCTTACTTCTGTACTTTGTTTTAGCTGTAGTATAACGAAGTACTTAGAAGAAAATCAGACTTTTTACAATGGTGCCAGAATCGAGTACGATAAAGAGGATACTGTAAAAGTGGATGATGATCTCAAATATACTCTAACAGAAAAACTTTCAGTCTCTCCAAATAAAAAAAATGGAGCATGGTTTTACTTCAGAGGAGAAAATGCCAAAAGACCAAAAGGTTTAAAGAAAAAAATGGCCAATACCTTTGGTGAAAAGCCGGTATATTATGATAAAATTCTTTCAGAGAAAACAGCAGAATTGCTTGAGAGTACTTTAGATAATAATGGATATTTTGGTAATAGAGTATCTTTCGAAGAAGAATATCATAAGGATACGAAATCTACTACTGTAAAATATATCGTTCATGTTAAGGACAACCCTTATCGTTTGGATAGTATTGAATGGGTATTGAAACAAGAGAATATTTTTAATGAAAAGATTAAAGCTCTTGAAAGTGAATCCGTTTTGGAAAAAGGGGATAGATATCAATTACAGAAATTTAGAGACGAAAGAATACGTATAAACAATGCATTAAAAGATAGTGGCTATTATTTCTTTAGTTCAAATTATTTGATGTTTGATCTCGATTCTGCAAATGAAGACAGAACAGTAAATGTCAAGGCCTATTTTAAAGAAATGCCTGATAAGGTAAAAAGACTTTATTCTATTGATACAGTTTTGATCCAGCCTGACTTTGATTTAGATGGGTTAAATGTTTCAAAGAGAAATCATCAGAATGTGCTTATGGATACTGGGGTGATTTATAAAGGTGACCCTGTCAATCTAAAGCCAAAAATTCTGGATGAAACACTACAGCTAAGAAGTGGTGATATCTATTCAAGACATAAACATCAAGCAACATTAAAGCAGTTCTCAGGTTTAGGAGTTTTCCGTTATGTAAACATGGAGTTTGAACCTAAGCCGACTACTGATCCTGATTTTGGTAAGATGAATGTCAACGCTAAAATGTCACAAGTGACATTGCATTCATTATCTACAGAACTTTCAATGTCAACTTGGTCGACGGGTTATACAGGTCCTGAATTAGATTTAACATGGAAGAATAGAAATACATTTGGTGGAGCTGAAAAATTCTCTGTCACTTTTTTCACAGGTGTTCAAAAACAATTTGGTGGAAAATCCAATGGAGTTGATGTTATCTTCTGGTATGGTGTCGACACAAAATTATCGATCCCTAGAGTAATTGCTCCATTTAAAGTAAGACCTGGTGGAGATTTTTATATTCCATATACCAACTTTGGTTTAGGGTTCAAGCGTTATCATTTCTTCCCCTCATACTCTATGAACTATTTTAATACATCATATGGTTTTGATTGGAGAACGAATGAATCTGTGCGTCATAATTTAAACCCTATATCTATTAGTTTCCAAGCGATCTCATCGAATGATAGTACTGATCTTGGTGATGCTTTTCCGTCATTAGAAGAAACATTCAGAAATCAGTTTATTCTTGGGTCTAATTATAGTTTTGAATATGCTCCTCATTGGGATAAAACAAAAAAGAACTCAAGCTTTTATTATAAAGGAGATATAGATATTTCAGGTAACCTTTGGTATGCAGCGATGCAAGCTACAGGAGCTGAAAAAAATCCAGAAACAGGACAATATGAGATTTTTGGCAATCCTTTCTCACAATATGTTAGGCTAACCAACGATTTTAGATTTTATTTTAAAACCTCTAAAAAAGGTGAGATGGCTACCCGGTTTGTGGTGGGTTATTCCAAACCATGGGGAAACTCGACAGCACTGCCTTTTGTGAAACAGTACTTTGTAGGTGGACCTAACTCAATCAGAGCTTTTAAGTCAAGAACGTTAGGACCTGGTAGTTTTGAGCCATCAGACGATTTGGACGAAAGTGGATCATCATTTGGTCAACAAGGTGGTGATATTAAAATTGAAGGTAGTTTAGAGTACCGGTATGATTTACATCAATACCTAAAATTGGCAGCATTCTTTGATTATGGTAACGTATGGTTAGCTACTGAAGATCCAACAAGACCAGGAGGTGAATTCAAATTAGGTAATGTTTTAAATGAACTTGCCTTAGGGGCTGGTGTCGGACTTAGAATTGATCTGCAGTTCTTCGTTTTAAGATTTGATTTTGCCATGCCATTAAGGGTTCCTTATGTACCAGATGATGGTGATCAGTGGGTGATAAAGAAGCCAAGTTGGAATCAACTCGTGTTTAATTTAGCAATAGGATATCCATTCTAATACAAAAAAGGAGCTTTAATGAAGGCTCCTTTTTCTAATTATAGCCTTATTTGTTATTTTAACAGGGTATTTTATTAAAAATTCAGACAGAATAAAGTAATTTTAAAAGAGTATACAGTAAATTGTATGGAGTGAGAATTCATTCTTTATAAAAGGTGTTTCATCACTATTAATTTTTAATTATCCTCGTATTTTTTTTCGAGTAGAAATTACTATAAAGTAGTTCTTAAAACGTATAAATGCTTTTTTCAACCAAAGTAAAAAATTTCCAAAGACTTCAGCAGATCATTAAAATTTTGTTGAAATACGGTTTTGAAGATGTTGTTTCAACTACATCATTGAATAGGTTTGTACCTATTGATGATTGGAAAAGAAATAACAAACCGGTACTTAAGTATAGTCGATCGGAAAGGATTAGAATGGTGATAGAAGAATTAGGACCTACTTTTATCAAATTTGCTCAAACACTAAGTAACCGACCAGATATTCTTCCTCAAGATTTAATAGAGGAATTTCAAAAGCTGCAAGATAATGTTGCCCCATTTTCTGAAGATGAAGCAATGGCGATTGTTGAAAAGGAAACAGGGATGAACTTAAATGATTTTGTCTCATTTTTTGATAACAAACCATTAGGAGCAGCAAGTATTGGTCAGGTTCATAGGGCTAGATTAAAAAATGGGAAAGATGTCGTACTTAAAATCCAAAGGCCAGGGGCAAGAGAACAAATTCATACCGATCTTAGGCTTTTAAGGGAATTTGTTAGACATACGCATCAATTCTTTAATCGACATGGTATTCTCAACCCTGATGAAATTATTGAAACTTTTGAAGAAAGTATCAGAAATGAATTAGACTATACGATTGAAGCCAAGCACTTAGTTCAATTCAGAAGAGCAAATAAAGAAAATAAAAACCTTCATATTCCATATGCATATTTAGAGTTTACAACAAGAAAACTCTTAGTCATGGAATATGTAAGTGGCTGTAAGGTTACAGATATAAGAACGATTACTTCATGGGGTCTAACCCCTAAAACCATCGCACAGAAAGGTGTAGATATATATTTAAATCAAATTTTTGAACAAGGCTTTTTTCACGCAGACCCTCATCCTGGTAATGTGTTAGTGAGGCCGGATGGAACTATTATTCTCATTGATTTTGGGATGATAGGGAGGTTGTCAAAAGAGCAACGATTTGGTTTAGCAAACTTTTTAGCATCGATGTCAAGAGGAGATGCTAGAGGTATGGCACTTCACTTAAGAAGAATAGCAAGAGATTCGAATATTGAAGACTCAAAAATGCTTGAACAAGACTTAGGTGAGATGGTGGATAGATATTATACCCATGGTAATGAAGATGCAACCATGGCTGAAATAACTACTGCCTTGCAAACGATAATCTACAAGCATCATTTAGCTGTGCCTGGAAGTATATTTTTAATATTAAGAGCACTAGCAATACTTGAAGGTATAGTAAATGTATTATGTCCAGATTTAGAAGTACTTCCAGAAATCGAACCTTATGCTGAAAGGCTAGCAAAAGAACAATTTTCATTTAAAAATTTAAGCTCAGACTTTTATTACTCGTTCTATCAGATTTCATCATTAATTTATAACCTCCCAATGGAAGTGAGGTATATTTTAAAGAAGACGAGAACAGGTAAATTAACAATCAACTTTGAGCATAAAGGATTGGAGAGTTATATTCAACAGAAAAGTGAATCTGCATCCAATCTTAATATAGTCATCATCATTGCTGCATTTTTAGTGAGTTCCAGTATTGTAATGACGGCTCCAATACCTTATTCGCAAAGAAACTTTTTAGGTATGCCTTTATTAAGTACTTTAGGTTACACTATGTCATTGTTCATGATGATCTATCTATTTTTTAAACCAAAAAAGAAATAAATTATAAAAATGGCTTCCATATTTTCAAAAATCATTGCAGGAGAAATACCATCACACAAAGTGTATGAAGATGATAATTATTATGCATTCTTAGATATATTCCCAGTACAAAAGGGACATACACTAGTAGTTCCAAAAAAGGAAGTAGATGATATGTTTGATCTGGATGATGAAACTTTGGCGGGTCTATATGTTGTGGCTAAGAAAATATCTAAAGCCATCAAAAAAGTATTCCCTTGTAATCGTGTAGGACATGCAGTGATAGGATTAGAGGTTCCCCATGCACATATGCATCTCATTCCAATTAATGGTATGTCTGACATGAATTTTGAACATAAATTAAAATTAACACCGGAAGAGTTAGCTGGAATCGCTAACGATATCAAATCAAACATTGAATAGTACTAACTAAATTCACTTTATTAGGTTATATGCAAATTAACGATGCAGAAAAACGTGTAGAGGAGTTATCGATAACTCTACATGAGCTAAATAGAAAATATTATCAAGAAGGAGTATCAGATGTTTCTGACCAAGATTATGATCAACTCTTAAAGGAACTACAAAGAATCGAAGAAGAATTTCCTTCATTAGTCAAACCAAACTCCCCAACATTAAGAGTTGGAGGTGAGCCAACTAAGAATTTTGAAAACGTTGCTCACAATGTACCTATGTTGTCTTTATCAAATACTTATGATAAAGAAGATCTTTTAGACTTCAATGAAAGAACGATAAAAGATCTAAATGAAGATGTAGAATATGTTTGTGAGTTGAAATATGATGGTGTTGCTCTAAGTTTGACTTATGAAGATGGAATACTCGTAAGAGCTGTAACGCGAGGAGATGGCGTTAAAGGAGATGATGTTACAGCAAATGCTAAAACTATTCGATCAATTCCAATACAACTTAACGGAGATTACCCATCACAATTTGAAGTGAGAGGAGAGGTCTTTATGAGTAAGAAATCTTTTGATATCAATAATGAAAAAATTGCTATCGAAAATGAGGAAAGAATCAGTAAAGGCAATAAACCTCAACCCCTTTTAGCCAATCCAAGAAATGCAGCAGCAGGAGCTTTGAAACAACAAGATCCAAAAAAAGTGGCAGAGCGTAAACTGGATATGTATGTCTATGGAATAGTGACAGAAATTGAGGGGATAGATACACATTATGATGGCTTAGTGAAGCTCAAGGAATGGGGCTTTAACTTATCACCAACTTTCGAAAAAGAAAATTCAATTGAAGGTGTTTGGGATTATATTACTCGATGGGATAAAAAACGTCACGACTTGCCATTAGAAACTGATGGTGTAGTTATCAAAGTGAATAAAGAAGAGTTCCATAAAAAATTAGGTAATACGGCTAAAAGCCCACGTTGGGCTATTGCATATAAATATAAAGCTGAAGCTGCAAAAACAGAATTAGAGTTTGTTACTTACCAAGTAGGTAGAACAGGGGCAATTACTCCTGTAGCTAACTTGGCTGCAGTACAGCTAGCGGGAACTACTGTAAGAAGAGCTTCGCTTCATAATGCTAATGAGATTGCTAGGCTGGATCTGCATTATCATGATATGGTATATGTAGAAAAAGGTGGTGAGATCATTCCTAAAATTACAGGAGTTGATAAAACAGAAAGAAATGAAAAAAATAAGCCTGTTGAATTTATAACTCATTGTCCTGCTTGTGATACTGAGCTGATAAGGAAAGAAGGTGAAGCTCAACACTATTGCCCTAATAAGGAAACTTGTCCACCACAGGTTAAGGGGAGAATCCAACATTTTGTAAGTAGGAAAGCCATGAATATTGATTCAATTGGTGGAGAGACCATTGATCAATTGATTGGGAAAGGATTGATAAAAGATGTTGCAGATTTGTACCAATTGGATAGTGATAAATTATCAGTAATGGAACGTTTTAAACAGAAGTCTATTGATAATTTATTGAATGGAATAGAAGCATCGAAAAGCATTCCATATGAAAGAGTACTATTTGCTCTCGGAATTAGGAATGTTGGTAGTACTATTTCTGAAAAGCTTTGCGAAGCATTCCCAACAATAGAAGAATTGGAGAAAGCAACTATTGAGCAAATCTCTGAATTATATGATGTTGGTAATACGGTAGGCGAAGAGATTGTTTCATTCTTTGCTGTTGAAGAAAATAAAGCCTTAGTCACTAGACTACAAGAAGCTGGTTTGCAGTTTAAGCTTGAAAAGAAAAATACACTAGATACTTTAGAGGGCAAGTCTTTTGTTTGTACTGGTAAGTTCTATGAATTTTCAAGGAATGAGATCCATGATCTCATTAAGCTTCATGGAGGAACGGTTAAAACAAGTATTTCAAAAAATGTAGATTATTTAGTAGCAGGAGAAAAAGCCGGCTCTAAACTTAAAAAAGCTGAAGATTTAGGACTTCAAGTATTAACAGAAGAAGATTTCAAACAATTAATCACTGAGTAATATGTTAGATATTTTTAGAAACAAACTACTCGGACATAAGATCTCATCCACCAAAAAGGAGAGTGGAATAGAGCATAATAATGATTTACCATTTGAAGAATCTACTTCGGTAGGAGTTTTATTTTACATTAAAGATCTAGAACAATTAAAATCAACTCTAAATGAGAGTAGAATTATTGAGAAAATTTTACCAAAAACGGTAAAGAATCTTGAGATCATCTTCATTACAGAGGAGAAAAGGATAGATTTTGATGTTCCTTTTGAATATAAAATTATTCCACTTTCAAAGATAAATTGGAATAAGAAAAATGTTGAAAGTCATCTTCAATTATTTATCAAAAAGAAGTTTGATTATCTTTTTACATTCACATATGGTATTTCAAAGATCTTAGATCAGCTAGCCTACCAATCTCACTCAACTTGTCGGATTGCATTAGGTGAACATCAAGATGTTTCAGCATATGAAATGAAATTAAGTTACGATCAATTATCATTTACTGAAAGGATAAGAGAGAGTATCGATATTTTGAAAAAGATGCATAAATAAATAAAAAAGGGGTTGAATTTAGATTCAACCCCTTTTTTGTGAAAAGATCAATTTGGAATTAACCGTTGTTTTTGATCTCTTGGATTTCAAGACGGATATCTTGAGCAAGTTTTTTGATGTCTTGCATGTTTTTTCTAACACGAGTACCAGCAGCCGCTACTTTGTTGTTATAAAATTTTTGAGCGTCTTCTTCAGTTTGCTGGATAAGCTCTTTAAGTTCTGTGAATTTGTCCATTTTAGTATTTAATTTCTATCGATGAATTAAATTAAGTGTACCACAATTTATAAAATTTCTTTCAAATAGAACAACTTTTAGACATAAAAAAAGGATAAAAATCCGTTTTTTTAAACGAAATTTTATCCTTTTCTGAGTTAAATTGAATCTTAATTCCTTACGAGAATATTTGAGGTTCAGCATTTGCATACTCACCTGATTCTAATTTATGTTTCACAGCTTTGAAAGCACTGATTGTTTCCTCTACGTCTGCAATAGTATGTGTTGCTGTTGGGATTAATCTCAACATGATAACACCTTTTGGTACTACTGGGTAAACAACTACTGAACAGAAGATGTTAAAGTTCTCTCTTAAGTCCATTACCATGTTTACTGCTTCGTTCTGACCGCCTTGTAAGAATACTGGAGTAACAGGAGTATCAGTTAAACCGATATCGAAACCATTTTCTTTCAAGCTATTTTGTAAAGCAGTTGCTACTTCCCAAAGCTTATCTTTTAGTTCAGGCATTGTACGAAGCATCTCTAAACGCTTCAAGTTACCTTTTACTAATGGCATTGGAAGAGTCTTAGCGAAGATCTGAGAACGAGTATTGTATCTTAAATATTCAATCACTTGCTCGTCAGAAGAAATAAATGCACCAACTGAAGCCATTGACTTAGCGAAAGTAGAGAAGTAGATATCAATAGCGTCTTGACATCCTTGCTCTTCACCAGCACCAGCACCAGTTTTACCTAATGTACCGAATCCGTGAGCGTCATCAACTAACATACGGAATTGGTATTTATCTTTTAATGCAGCAATTTCTTTTAGTTTACCTTGGTCACCTAACATACCGAATACACCTTCAGTAATTAATAGGATAGCACCACCAGTTTCTTCAACTAATTTTGTCGCTCTTTGTAATTGCTTTTCACAGTTCTCGATGTCATTGTGAGGGAAAACAAAACGTTTACCTACATGCATTCTTAAACCATCAATAATACATGCGTGACATTCTGAATCATAAACTACTACGTCTTTTCTATCAAGTAATGCGTCGATTACAGACATGATACCTTGGTAACCGAAGTTTAAAACCATTGTATCTTCTTTACCTACAAAAGAACTTAACTCTGACTCAAATTCTTCGATTAAGTTAGAGTTACCTGACATCATACGTGCACCCATTGGGTAAGCTAAACCAAACTCTGCTGAAGCATCAGCATCAGCTTTTCTAATTTCTGGGTGGTTTGCTAGTCCTAAGTAGTTGTTTAAACTCCAAGTCAATACTTCTTTACCTCTGAAGGTCATGCGAGGAGCAATTTCTCCTTCAAGTTTAGGGAAAGCATAATAACCATGAGCCATTTTAGAGTGAGACCCTAGCGGTCCTCTATCTTGAAGAAGTTTTTCAAATAAATCCACGATATAGTCTATTTTAATGTTTGAAACATTATTCTATTTACAATCAAAATGTTTAGAGTATGGTAGTCTTTACACACCACATAAAGGGGCAAGAAACGCCATAATTCTAAACGCAGCTACAAAAATCGTTTATTTAGGCTTTAAAAAAAGCATTTATACGTTGCATTTAAGAATTCTTAACAAAATTTGCCTGCTTTTATTTTAATGTTAACCCTAAACCCGCATTAAACTGATGCGATTCGGCATAAGTGTAATCTCCATTTATGAAAACTAGACCAAATTTCAGCATTACACCACCTGTAAATTTCCATGCTTTAAGTTCATAAACATCGATGACACCTTCATCGGGTATATTTAATGTTTGATCTGTATTGTTCTCTAATCTATAATCACCTACAAGAGTAGTTGTGTTCTTACTATATACAAATCCTGTGCTTGCATAAATTGTGAGTAGGGGGAAGGTCTTAGAAATTATTGCTTCAAAATCTCCACCTCTAGTTTCAAATTCTAAATTCCCCGGATTAACAACAGGTGTAACGCCTGATTGATCTACCGGATATTTCCCTAGAGCTTCTGTATAACCTCCGAATATACTTAAATCAAAGGGGGATTTCTCTTTAAAGAACCATTGGATGATATTATGTTTTATTCCAGCTCCCCACATTCTCATAACAATTCCATTGTATTCTACTTTAGGAAATAATCTTCCTAATAATTCAGTATTCTTAAATACACCTAGACCAAACTTAATTGTAGGCAGTACTGCAAAGTCAATATTTACACCTTGAGTAGCTGGAATAATGGCTTCAGTGCCATCATCGTTTTTTACACCGATTACAGAAGTATTAGTATTTGACCCGAAGAAGGTAGGTAAACGATTTGTACCGGAAATCACTCTAACTCCTTCTAAATCATCTACTGTATAGTATAATTGTTCGGGAGCTAATAATATAGCAGAAGTTCCAATACTTAGATCGAAACCAATAGGTCTATGTGGTCGAGCAGTGTGATTCCATCCTAAACTAATTGCCCAAGCATAACTTTCAGATAGGGGTTGAGTATACCTTCTGAAAAGTTCTAAACTGGTATTTTGAGCATTTTGTCCCTCTGTTGAGAATAAAGATAAAATGTCTTGAGAATAGGATGAGTGATATAAATTAAAAAATAGAAATATTGAAAGTATATATCTTTTCAAAATAATGATTTTAGAATATTCAATACAATATAAATATTCTATTTAAACATTGATACAATATAATTGTATTTATTGATTATAAGTTGCAACTTGCAACTATGCAATTAAATGAATTAGAACAAATAGAACTTGAATTTGAGATATTAATTCAAAAGGATAGGAGAAACTGGCTAAGAGTAGCAAAGTTATTGGATAGAATTGAATCTGCTGAACTTTATAAGTTAAGAGCAAGATCATTTACTGAATACGTTAAAAGCTTGGCTCAGAAAAATGGTATTAATATATCCACCCTCTGGAGAGCAAGATCTGGTGCAAAACTGTATATGGAAATTCTAGGTTATTCCGATATTACAGAAATGGATGAGTCTATTGTGAAAACTACTCCTGAGCAACTTGAAACTTTTAGTAAGGTCAGAACCATCGCTCCGTCTAGAATTGTCGAAGAGGTGAAAAATAAGATGATTGAGGGAGCTAATATGCGTCATGAATTAAGGGAGTTATGGAATATTTATAGACCATTAAAAGGAGGGAAGACAGAAAGAGGTCGAAAAAAAGATGAACCTATAGCTTTAGATGACAAGGCCAACAAAAAGCAATTTGTTGTTCCTTATGATATGCCATCATCGAAAAAGAATGAACATGTCAAGACCAATACAATGGATAAGTATTGGGAAGATCTGAAGAAGATGGAAAAGTATAAGTTATCAAGCGAAAACGTTGCAAGAGCTAATATTATCAATGCTTTAAGATCAGAACAATGGTTAGCAAGAACATTTAACGTTGATTTTACTTCCAAGTTTGAACACCTGATTGCGTTTCAATTAGCTGCTTTTACCGAGATTAATATTTTATCATTGGTTCGACCTAAAAAAGAATCAGCAGAAAGACCACAAGTAGTTGGAGTTGAAGTGATTACAGAGTTATCTGATTTTCAGAAAAATAGACAGAAAATAATCAAGAAAAGTGCCTATTGTGATTATTTCTATATTGGTATTCCTTTAAATACTGAATACATTGATGCTGCTCAAAATTTTATTAGTAAGTATGAAAATATCGGTATTATCTGTGTCTCAGATCAAATTGATGAAGATACTAAGCATGAATGGAAAATAGTTGAATTAGCTAAAAAGACACCTTTAACTATTCAGAATGAATACATTATTATGCAAAAATGTATGGAAAGGCTCCTTGGGTGGTAATAATATAATTTATGTTATGTTAAATAGTGTTTTATTTTATTACATATATATCTATCTTCATACTCTACTACATGATCTCTTTATAATAATCAAAATAGCTAAATGCAGACTATTCATCAAACAGCAGCTCATCTTATTCAATTGGACGAAGAAAATCAAATCATAATTAATTCTTGGTTTGATATAGATACTTCTATGTTAACTGATGAAGAATATAAAAATGAAGTGATGATATGGATTGATCTTTTCAAAAAATATAAACCCACTTATTGTATAACTGACCTTCAAAACTTCAACTTCCAGATTAGTGTCGCTACCCAAGAATGGTCCTCTAATTTCGCAAGAAAGGAATTAGTCAAAAGTAACATCACGAAATATGCATTGATTGTAAGTCAAGATTTCCTTTCTCAAGTAAGTGTGGAAAATATCATTGAAAACTCAGGTGATTACTTAGGTTATGATTATCAATACTTTATATCCATTGAAGAAGCAAAAATGTGGCTTCTCTCCTAGTTGATTTCTGTTAATAATTTTATTAAAAAAATTGCATATTTTACTTGATAAAGTAACAATGTTACATTATAATTGTGTTAGTCAATTAATTATCTAATAAATATTACTCTCAAATGAAAAAGCTATTTTTTGTATTTCTAACTTCTACCCTCTTGTTCCTGTCGATCTCGCACAGTACTAATGCTAACAACGAAAAGAGAATCATAAAAACTAATACTGTGAAAGTCGAGCAGATTATCATGACCATTCAATATGGAGATGGTTTCTTTACACTTACTAGAAGGCTATTTACTGCAATTGGCTTAGACCCCACTTCAGTAACTTGGAATCATGTACTTCTTCTTAAAACGATTTATGAAGAACAAAAAGGATATGAAACTTTAAAGGTGGGTGAAAAATTCGTTATTCTAAAGTCTGATTTTATTTAAGAAAAAAGGTGATCAAATAAATGATCACCTTTCTTTTTTATCTTAATTCTAAAGCTACTACATTTTCCACATGATATGTTTGTGGGAACATATCAACCGGTGTTACTTGAGTGACTTTATATTTTTCATCTAAAAGTGCAAGATCTCTTGCTTGAGTAGCAGGATTACAACTGACATAAACTATTCTTTTTGGTGTTACCTCAAGAATTTGTTTAATCACATCTTCATGCATTCCAGCTCTTGGAGGGTCTGTTATAATTACATCAGGTTCTCCATGTTTTTTAATAAAGTTTCTTGTAAGGATATCTTTCATATCTCCTGCAAAGAACTTACAATTGTCGATACTATTTAGCTCAGAGTTTTTCTTTGCGTCTTTAATAGCATCTTCAACATACTCAATACCAATCACTTCTTTTGCTTTACGAGAAACAAATTGAGCAATAGTACCAGTACCTGTATATAAATCGTAAACTCTTTCTTCACCTGTTAAATTGGCGAAGTCTCTAGCTACTTTATATAAAGTATACGCCTGTTCAGAGTTAGTTTGATAAAAAGATTTAGGACCTACTCTAAATCTAAGGCCTTCCATCTCTTCTTCAATATACTCTTTGCCATTGTATACTTTAAAATCTAGATCCTGATAGCTGTCATTTTTCTTTTGATTGATAACATATAACAAGGATGTGATTTGTGGAAACGTGTTTTTTAGATGCTCCATAAACCCATCTATTTGTTCTTGATTGTCATCATAGAACTGTACCATAACCATCAAATCTTTTGTAGAAGCAGTTCTGATGATTAAGTTTCTTAATAGACCTGTATGTTCGTAATGATCAAACGTTGTAAGATCATTTTCCAAGATATATTTATAAGCTTCTTTTCTGATTTCATCTGCTGGTTCATTTTGTAAGAAACAGTCGTTTAGATGAAGTACTCTATTCCACATACCTGGAAGGTGAAGACCAACACCTCTTCTTTCGATATTTTCTCCACCAGTTTCCATTTCTTCTTTTGTCAGCCAACGACTAGAAGTAAATGTGAAATCCATCTTATTTCTGTAGTTCTTTGTCTTCTCAGAACCAAGGATTGGGTTGAACTTTGGTAATTCTATTTTACCGATTCGAGACAATTGATCTTCCACTTGTTTATGCTTGTAATGCAATTGCCATTTGTAATCTAACATTTGCCATTTACAACCACCACAAAGCCCAAAATGCTCACAGAAAGGCTCAATTCTCTTATCTGATTGACTATGGAATTTAATAGGTTTAGCCTCCATATATGACTTTCTCTTCTTTGTTACTTGAAGGTCACATACGTCGCCTGTTACTGCTCCTGTTACAAAGACAGTCATATTATCTTCTGTTTTTGCTATAGCTTTTCCTTCAGCTCCAACATCGATAATTTCTATATTTTCTAAAACTATGTTTTTTTTCTTTCTTCTTCCCATCTTGAAATAAGATTAATAAGTAGGATGATTTGTTTCCTTTACCAATTTTTTGACCTCTAAAGGATCATCGCACTGCAAAAGTAAATCTCTAATTGACAGATTTAAAACTGGATGTATATAGTTATGTAAAATTTCTGTTAATGGTTCTAATGTAAAACGTCTCTCTTGAAGCCAAGGGTGTGGAACTTTTAAGTTCTCTAGATCAATGATATCATGATTGTAAAAAAGTATATCAATATCGATGATACGAGCACCCCATTTTTCTTTTCGGACACGTCCTAATTTATTTTCAATATCTTGTGTGATATGTATTAGATCATCAGCAGAAATACCTGTTTGTACTTCTACAACTTGATTTAGATATGATGGTTGATCTTCCTTTCCCCAAGCATCTGTTTCATAAATACTAGAGATTTTTGAGATTTCACCTACACTATTTTTCAATTCTTCTACAGCATTTGCCATAGTAGAAAATTTATCTCCAAGGTTTGCACCTAATAATATTACAACGCTATTTGTCATATTTCTATAATTAGGTTGCAAAAATAGTGAATTAGAATGGATACCCTATACCTATATTAAATTCTGTTGTGCCTTTTCCGAAAAAATTATATCCTGCAACAAATCTATCCCCTTCTTTTCTTGCTGGATCATAGATTTTTGTACCGATATCCAATCTTACTAATAAGAAGGAGAAGTCCATTCTGGCACCGAAGCCTGCACCAATTCCAAATTCCTTCCAGAATCGACTAAATTCAAAGTTGCCTCCTGGTCTAGTTTTATCTTCTTCAATCAACCATACATTTGTTGCATCAATAAAGAATGCCCATTGGAAAAGCCTAGTGATTTTGTAACGCCATTCAGCATTTAATTCAATAATAATATCACCTGGTTGTTCATAGCTATAATCGAATGTTCCATTTTCATTTTGTGGAGGTGTATAAGAACCCGGACCTAATCGTCTTGGTCTCCATGCTCTATTACTATTACCACCACCTGAGAAAAAATACTTTTCATAAGGTAAGGCATCCACCTCGCCATATGATTTAGCAATACCCATATGTATTCTTGAAGCAAAGAAATGTTTCTTTTTCTCACCAATAGGAACAACCCTTCTTAAGTCATAATACAATTTGTAAAACTTATAATAACGTAGACCATAGATGGATCCTGGTTCACTTCCCGTCCATTGATTAACAAGGTCTAGTGCATTACCACCAATCTCTCCATAAACTTTTATGTAAGATGATTTTGAAGAACTGGTGATGTACTCTCCTCTCATTCTCGAAACTCCCAAGTGCATACTTGATACAAAAGAATTGTCAAAAGAATAGTGTAATGTGTTTCCTTGTTCGGCAAGTTGTTGTAACCTAATTCTGAATGGATTACTTAAAAATGGTGTATTGATTACATTCAAGTCCGCTAGCGATAATTCAAATAGATCATCTTTTCTATTTCTCCATTCATAACCAAACTCACCTTTCAAATTTAATCTGGTATATTCAGGTCTACTTACATAAGCAACATCACCAATTATATTGGTTTTTGCAGTACGATAGTAGTATAAATCATTCAGCTTAGATGAAAAAGGTATTAGTGGTCTAGGTATCTTAAGAATAGCACTTAAACCATATTCAGTACCATTATAAATGTCATTTGTTGTTTCAGCAACACTAGCCTGAGCTTCTAAAGAAAAACGACCTCTGAATTCTAAAGACTCCGCACCCTTAAATATATTTCTTGTTTTTAATGAGACACTAGCAAATGGACCTGGTAAAGATCTACTAACATTTAGTCCTGTTTCGAACGCATACTGATACTTATTAAATGAACTGGTATAAATCAATGCATTTAAAGAGTCACTGCCTTGTTTTACATATTCGATATTGACGAATTTAAAAGCATCCATCTGACTCAAGAAAAAACGAGTGTCATTAGTTAGCGATTCATTGAAAGGTGTGGTTTCTTTTAATGCCAACTTCCCGTTTAGAATTTTTTCTTTGTATTTCTTTTTATGCTCAACATATGTAATAGACTCATAATTTGTAGTATCAGCTTCTGATTTATCATTAGGATCAGTCTCAACGTAAATGTCTTTTACATAATACTTTGTATGTGCTTCTTTATCAGCTGGTGAATCAATAATGATTTTAATATCAAGTTTACCATGTTGATGATTTGTATCGACCTCATATTTAATATAAGAGCTATTAAAATCGAAATATCCGTTATCCCTTAAAAGCTTATTTATTCTCGCTCTTTCTTGCTGAAGTTTTATTTCGGAGTACTTCCCTTTTACTTTCAAATAACTTTTTTTATTAAAAGTAAGGATCTGATTATACACTGCTTTGTCTTTTACATCATAAGCAATTTTATTAATCAACCATTGCCTTTTTTCATCAACAGTATATGTCTCTCTAATAAAGGGATAAGTACTATTTTTTAAGGTATCGAATTCCAAGGTTACAGAGGCATTTAAGAACCCTCTTTGAACAAGTGCTCGCTCAATACTTCTTGCATTATTTTCTGATTCGTCCTGATCAAAATAACTAGGAGGCTCTCCTGCAGATTTCATCAACCAGTTCCCTTTTTCAACTCTTTCCGTGAGTTTATCAGTTTTCGAAATAGATTTAGACTTCAGTTTTCTTAGCTTACGAATTCCTTTAACTGAGTCTTTGATACTTTGTTTTTCAAGTTCATGAATATCCTCATAGGAATCATAGAGATCTTGAGTGTATAAATAATTTAGGCTATCTCTGTTTATCTTGATTTGTTTGGTTAACTCTTTTTCCCTTGCAGAAATTAGCGTTTCCCAATATTCAGTAGCGTCAACTAATTTGATACTATCTTTAGAATAATTTTTCACGTAATACTTGTAACCTCTTTGATAAGCATACAAAGGAATCCTCATTTCAGTACCTAAGAAAGTACGGTTAGGTTTTTTCCTTATTATCGATTCCAAAGAAGATTTGTCAGTGTATTTAACCCCTTCTAATCTCTGCTTTACCAAAAGACTTTTATCCTGTTCCAACTCTTTGTAAGAAACACAAGCTGACAGGAAAAATAGTGAGAAAAGTAATATCGTTTGACGGTAGTTAAACAACTCTATTGAAAAATTATTACTAATAAAAAGTGATCTATCAAAACAAATATACTCTATTCTAAAGTATAACAAAGACAATTATTCTGATTAGATATATGATTTTTAAACATGATTGTCTTTCTCAGATACTTATAGATTTCTTAGTTAATTTCTTTCGTTGTATCTTGTTTATAACTTCATCTATCAACGATTAACTTATGGCAAATCAAAGTTTAAAAATCAGAAAAATACATTTCAAAAATATAAAGGCCGCTGCCTGGGAACATCCTGTAGATAAAGTAGCCTTAAAATCACTCAAAAAAATAAAAGGGTTAGATACAGTTGTAAAATTTGTGATAAGTAAATCAACTGAAAAATCTCTTCGAATGATGACGCTAGCTTCATCCGTAAGATGTAACGAAAGACAATTCCCTAAAATATATCAGTTATTAGTTGAATGTTGTCAAATACTAGACGTTGAAGTTATTCCTGAGATTTATGTATCTCAAAGTCCAATTTTAAATGCTGGAGCCTTAGGGGTAGAAAATCCATTTATCATTCTTAACTCATCGATTTTAGAGACATTTAATGATGATGAGATACAGGCTGTTATAGCACATGAATTAGGACATATACTTAGTGGCCATGTTTTGTATCATACTTTACTTAGTATTCTTTTAAAAGTCTCTGTCGTTGATTTAGGTATTCCATTAGGAAACACAGCCCTATTGGGGATAATAGCGGGATTAAAAGAATGGCAACGGAAAAGTGAATTATCTGCTGATAGAGCAAGTTTATTAGTTACGCAAAACCCTGAGACATCTATAAATTTATTAATGAAGACGGCTGGTGGCAACCTCATTGATCAAATGAATTTAGGTGAATTTCTCCAACAGGCAAAAGAGTATGAAGAGAGTAATACAATGCTTGATAATACTCATAAATTCTTCAATACTATTTTCGAAACTCACCCATTCCCTGTTTCAAGGATAAATGAATTGATGAAATGGGTACAAAGTGGAGAATATGATTTAATACTGAATGGTAATTATAACCTAGAAACGGATATTAGTTATGATTCAAAAGAAGCGAAAGAAAGCTATTATGATGATTTTAACCAGATGTCTCAACCTTTTGTAGAAACAGCAAAACAAGCCTCTGATTACATCAAAAACCTTTATCAAAATCTGAAAGATAAAGAAGAATAAAAAAAGCCTCAGTAATACACTTACTGAGGCTTTTTTTATTAGAATGGTGGTTCATTTGATGGTGGTGGCGGAGGATTATTTTCATCCCTATTAATCTTTGAAGGTAACGTTTGGAATTGTTGACCTTCATCTTGATTATTGCCTCCAAATGAATCTCCCATATCTAGGTCTGGAGGTAATGCATTCATCTGATCAAAAGTTACCTCTCCACTTTGCATATTAGATTGCATTGGAGGAGCACCTGCAAAGCCACCCATATCCATTGGCATGATGTCATCTCCCATAAATGAACCATCTTCCCAATCAGTAAACTTAGTATATTGACCAATAAATTTAAGGCGAACATTCTCCAAACCGCCACTACGGTTTTTAGAGATAATAACTTCACCCATACCTTTTGTAGAGTTTCCTTCTTCGTCCTCATCAAGACCATAGTATTCTGGTCTGTATAAGAACATAACCATGTCAGCATCTTGCTCAATCGATCCAGATTCACGAAGATCGGATAATTGTGGTCGCTTATCTCCTCCTCTAGTTTCAACGGCACGAGATAATTGAGACAGTGCGATAACAGGTACATTTAATTCTTTTGCAACTTGCTTAAGAGATCGTGAAATAAAGGCAATTTCCTGTTCACGGTTACCTTTAGATTTACTATCTCCAGCACTCATTAATTGAAGGTAATCAATTACAATTAATGAGATATCATGTTGTGCTTTTAGACGACGACACTTTGCTCGTAATTCAAGTACGGTAAGTGCAGGAGTGTCATCAATATAAATTGGAGCTGAAGAAAGACTTGCTGTTTTGTCAACTAAGCGTCTCCATTCTTCATCTGTTAATTGTCCTTTTTTAAGTTTCTCACTTTCCAATTCAGCTTCAGCAGATACTAAACGTTTTACTAACTGTGCCGCTGACATCTCAAGAGAAAATATTGCTGTACCTTTTCCGAAACCTATGGAAGCATTACGACAAGCAGATAAAATAAATGCCGTTTTACCCATGGCAGGACGGGCTGCAATAATAATTAAATCGGAAGGTTGCCATCCAGATGTCACTCTATCTAAACCAGTGAAACCAGAAGGAACACCAGTCATACCATCTGTGTTGTCACGAAGTTCTTCTAGTTCTAGGAAAACTTCTTTAACAACCTCGTTCATGCCTACATAATTTTTTCGGACATTTTCTTCAGAAACCTCAAATAATGAGTTTTCCATTTTATCTAAAAGTTCGAAAACATCTGTAGTATCATCATATGCTTTTAATTGAATTTCATTAGAAACATTTATCAATTTCCTTTTAATGGAATATTCCTGTAAAATTCTAGCATAATGAAGTACGTTGGCTGATGACGTTACATTCTGAGTAAGACGAGCGATATATGATACTCCTCCTACTTTTTCTAATTCACCAGACTTACGTAATTCTGTCACAATTGTCATCGCATCCACCGGTTCTGATCGGTTGAAAATACCTACAATTGCATTATATATAAATTGATGGGCTTCTCTATCAAAAGAATCCGCCTTTAAAACTTCAATAACTTCGTTCAAGGCCTCTTTTTCCAAGATTAAAGCACCTAATGTGGCACGCTCTAAATCATGATCACAAGGTCTTTTCTTGGCATTCATAAGGTCTAATCCAACGGGATCGGGAGTGTTATTACCGAAGGCCGATTGAATTAAACTACTTCTTGAACTGTTTGGTTTATTATCCATTTTACAAAATTAAGCAGATTTCCAATAAATATTGCTTATTAGGTTAGAAACGTTATCAAATTTATTAGAGAAAAAATGTTTATTCTTGAAATTGAAAGGAGTAATTTTTTCTTCTACAGGATTTTTTTGTCCTTAAGTTTTAGATTATTGTTTTCGTTTTCTGATAATAATTGAGTAATAATTCAGTTAAATACATCTATTCTTTTATTTTTGCCTTACTTAATGAATAGAAAAGATATCTAAATACATATATGAGAGTTCATTTTATTGCAATTGGAGGTAGTATCATGCATAATCTTGCTATCTCACTAAAGCAAAAGGGCTATAATGTTAGTGGTTCAGACGATGGGATTTATGAACCTGCACTATCCAATTTAAAGGAATTTGACCTTTTACCTGAGGAAATGGGTTGGAATCCTGATATCATTACAAAAGATATCAATGCTGTTATTTTGGGTATGCATGCTAAAAAGGATAACCCTGAATTAGTTAAAGCTAAACAACTAGGGCTGAATATCTATTCATTCCCTGAATATGTATACTCTCAGACTAAAAATAAACAAAGAATTGTTGTAGCTGGTAGCCACGGTAAGACTACTGTCTCTTCTATGATAATTCATGTTTTAAAATACTGGAATATCGACTGTGATTATTTAGTAGGTGCATCATTAAAAGGTGTAGACAGACCTGTGAAAATTACAGAAAAGGCTCCAGTAATCATCTTGGAAGGCGATGAGTACCTATCATCTCCTTTAGACCCTCAGCCTAAGTTTTTACATTATCACCAACATATTGGTATTATTACTGGTATCGCTTGGGATCATATAAATGTTTATCCTACTTATGAAGGTTATGAGCAGCAATTCGAGGAGTTTATTAAAAACTCTCCAAAAGGTGGTGCTTTAATCTATTCATCAGATGATAAACCATTAAAGAAACTTGTTAAAAGAACACCTGTTTCTGGAGATGTTGATGTTATCCCTTACGATAAGATCAAATCTAAAGTAAAAGATGGCAAAACAATCATTACTGCAGGTTCTGTAAATACAGAGACAATAGTTTTTGGTGATCACAACTTGCAAAACATGTCTGCTGCCATGGAAGTTTGTAAACGTCTAAATGTAAGCAGAGATGAATTTATTGAAGCTATTGCCACTTTTGAAGGTGCCGCTTTAAGAATGCAACTTTTAAAGGATTCAGGAACTACTAAAATCTTCAGAGATTTTGCACATGCTCCTTCGAAAGTAAAAGCCACTGTACATGCTTTAGCGAAGCAATACAAAGAAAAGGTTGTTGCATGCTTAGAGTTACACACATTTAGTAGTCTTACAGATTCATTCTTATCAGAATACAGTAAGACTCTAAAAGAAGCGGATATTCCATTGGTTTATTTCAATCCTAAAGTTGTTGAAAACAAAGGCTTGAAAACCATTACAAAAGAAGATGTATATAAAGCATTTGACCAGAAAAATGTAGAAGTTTTCACTAATGAAAAAGAATTAGAAGAGCGACTACTAAGTATAGATTGGTCAAAACGAAATCTGTTATTGATGTCATCAGGAAGATTTAATCAGCTTCCACTAGATGAACTAGTTGAAAAAATTGGATAACAACTTATAACCTCCCTCTCTAAAAAGTGGGAGGTTTTTAATATAAACTATCATGATTGAAACTAACAAGTCTTTATTACCATTCCATACTTTTGGAGCGAAAGTAAAGACAGCCCAATTTTCTATTATTAAATCATTAGACGACTTAAAAGAAATCCTTGATACTACCCCATCTAAATTTATGATTCTGGGTGGAGGAAGTAACCTGTTGTTTACAAAAGATTATGATGGTTTAATTATCAAAAATGAAATTAAAGGATTTGAAGTCGTTCATGAAAACAATTCTGCTGTTCAAATAAAGATTGGTGCAGGTGAGAATTGGCATGAAACTGTCTTGAGAACTGCAGACCTTGATTGGCAAGGGATTGAAAACTTGGCTTTAATACCTGGTACGGTTGGTGCTTCCCCTATCCAAAATATTGGTGCTTATGGTGCCGAAGTAAAAGATGTAATTGATGAAGTAGAATTTTATCATCATGAGAAAAAAGAAGTGATGGTATATTCCAATGAAGAATGTCTATTTGGTTATAGAAACAGTATATTCAAAAATGAGTTTAAAGGTAAAATTACTGTTCTTTCGATTACTATCACTCTGAATAAAAAAGAGCAATGGGCTTTCAATACATCATATGGAATCATTGAAAATACGATTGCAGAAAAAAATATACAGGAAATTACTCCAAAAACACTCGCTCAAGTAATTATTGATATTAGAAATTCAAAATTACCTGATCCAAAAGAAATAGGTAATTGCGGAAGCTTCTTTAAGAACCCTGTTTTACCTAATCAGGAGGCACAAAAGATTCTAGATCAATATCCTGAAGCCCCTCATTATAAAGTTGGGGATGACTACACAAAAATTCCTGCTGGTTGGTTAATAGAAAAAACGGGTTGGAAAGGAAAATCAAAAGGACATGTTGGTACCTATCCAAAACAAGCTTTAGTACTTGTAAATAATGGTGGAGCCACTGGCGAAGAAGCATGGGATCTTGCTTTAACTATTAAGCAGGATGTCTTTACTAAATTTGGAGTAACAATAGAACCTGAAGTAAATATTATCTAGATGAGGGCACTCCTGTCAAAAATACTACCTGCCTTTGGAGTTATTATCTTTATTTTAATTCTCGGAACTGTTGGTTTTATGTATGCAGCACATGAACCTGTAGATCCAATGGATGCATTTTTCATGACTGCAATTACAATTACAACAATTGGTTATGGAGAAGTTATTCCACTAGAAAATAATCCTTTTGGTCGAGTTTTCGCAATTTTTATTGCTTTTTCAGGAATTGGTACATTTACCTACATTGCCACATCACTTTCAGCTTTCTTTTTAGAAGGACATATCCAAGAAGAATTCATTAGAAGAAGAACACTTAGAATGATTAATAATTTATCAGAACACTACATTATTTGTGGTCTCGGAAGAGTCGGAATCAGAATTGCTGATGAATTGGATCGAGCCGGACATCAGTTTGTTTTTATAGAGAGTGATGAAGAAATTTATCATAAATATAGACGATCATACAAACATGCATATGGCATAGTTGGAGATTGTACTCTAGATGATACTTTAAATTCTGCTGGAATTAAAAATGCATCTGGTATTTTTATTTGTACTAATGATGACAATCTAAATCTTGTAACGACATTATCAGCAAGGCAATTGAATGAGGAATTAAGAATTGTCTCAGCCAATAAAAGTCCATCTTTCAAAAGTAAATTATTGTCTGTTGGAGCCAATGAAGTTGTTTCTCCACACTCTATTGGTGGTCGTCGTATGGCGATGGAAATGATACGTCCTAACATTACTACATTTCTAGATATTGTTAGAAGAGATAAAACGGATATGTTTAGATTGGAAGAAATTAAAATTCCATCAAATTATTCCGGTAAAACATTGGAGTCATTAAAAATACACGAAATGCCCTCTACTCTAGTTCTTGCCATAAGAGAAGGACATGAATGGTATTTCAAACCTGCTCTGGAACAGACTTTTTCTCCTATTTCTGTTCTTCTAGTCATGACAAATGAAGAAGAAAAAGCGTATATTGATGAGCGCTTATCAATAGTTTAATGAATTCAATTTTACATTTTTATAAAATACTACTACTAATTCTTCTTTTGAGTACTACAAAAAGTATTGCTCAAGAAGTAGAAAACTTGGACTCACTTGATATTTTAAATGATGAAGTAGAGAATTTCTTATTCCAAACTCAAAAAGGTCAGGTACAATTGGGTTTTGGCTATGGATTAGGTGTTGCCTATCAAAACCAAGACCTTGCCTTTACAAATAGTAGTGTTCTTATTGATGTTTTTGGTAGCTTCTATGCAGGCTATTATATTTGCAATACGTTTTGGGTTGGAGGTTTCTTATATGGAGGTCTTAGAACTGTATCTTTTGATTATAGTAACAAAAACGTAGAACTATTTTTAGGTGGCGGACCAAGAATAAGAAAGTATTTCTTTCATGGTCTGTTTACTGAATTATCTTATGCAAGAAGTAAAAACCAACTTACTTATACAGTAGAAGAAAACATTGCCAAATTCGATGGATATGGAGATATCTATGGTATTGGTATTGGTATTGGAAATTTCTGGACAAAGAAAATTTCTTTAGAGATTTCTCTGAACTATTTCTACATAAAGAGTCATTATGCTATTTATGAAGAACCTAATACTTCTAGCAACTTTAACATTACTGCGAATATTAGCTTTGCAACAAGATACAGTAAAGCTAAAAAATAATACGTTTTCATGAAGCCAACATTTGGACTTTGCATATATAGTACTCTCGCTGTTCGAGGAAAGGCAGCTCATACATCAGAGATGATTTCCCAATTGTTATACGGTGAAGCTTATCAGGTTTTATCAGTTAACAGATCAAAAGAATGGATGAAAATTAAGATGTTGAAAGATGGTTATGAAGGGTATATTACGACTGGACAACATAGTGATATAGCTCCAGAATATGCTGATAGATACATTAAAACTGAGCATCCTTTAGTGACAAGACCTATATACCCTATTTTTGACAATCAAAAGACCATACATCTTTCTGTAGGCTCAACATTACCCTTTCACTATGAGAAGTGTGATAATATGCAGTTGAAATATGCTCAATTACATAGTGTCTTACCTTCAAATAATGAAGATAATCCTATCGACACAGCCAATAAGTACTTAGGAGTTCCGTATTTATGGGGAGGTCGTTCTATCTTTGGAATCGATTGTTCTGGTTTAGCTCAAACGGTAATGGCAGCACATGGTATTCAATTACCTAGAGATGCTTATCAACAGGCTGAGATTGGAAAGAAAATAACTTTCTCAAGGTCTAAACCTGGAGATTTAGCCTTTTTCAATAATGATAAAGGAAGAATAACCCATGTTGGAATTATATCTGACAAGGGTAAAATTATTCATGCTTCACATTATGTGCGAGAAGATATTCTTACAAAGGATGGTATTTTCAGTAACCAAGAAGGAAAGCAGACACACCAATTAAGTCATATTCAACGACTCACTACAAAGTTTTTAAAATAGAATTAGTCTATCATTGATGATTCTTGTGAATTGATATTGGCTAGTTGTTCATCCAAGCTTATATTGCTATTCCCCTCTTTTTCTGGGATATTTGACATAGCATATTCGCTTAAAGCAGTAATGGTTAAGCTAGGGTTGACACCCAAGTTACATGGGATAATTGAACCGTCAAGGACATACATATTGGGGTAGTTATGTACCTCAAACTTGTTATTTACCACACCTTCATTTTCGTCTTTACCCATTGAACACCCTCCCAATATATGTGCAGTCATTGGTGTATTCATAATAATTTCAGATAGAGCATTTAATGGTACACCATTTACCTTTTTAGCATATCTCTTCAATACTTTTTGACCAATATCTATATATGCGGGTACTGCATAACTGTTTTTTGGATCAAATCGTAGTTTTCCTCCAAAGCTAGTTTTCTTCCATTGTAAGGTTAAACTCTCTTCTAAAGATTGCATCACTAATAAGATAATAGATGTATCTCCCCATTTATGGAGCTTAAAAGTACTTTTTAGAAAATTAAATGGTTGAGTAATTATATTTCCAAGAAGTTTCACTCCTCTAATACCCGTTTGGGCAGGACCTGTCGCCAAAGACGCCATCCTACCCATGGCACCAGATTCAGTATTATATTTTACAACTTCAATATGAGTATTTTCATCCGGATTGAAGTATGAGCTAATTGCTACAGAGTTGTTAAGCTTTCTATCTGCATTAGTAACACCACAAAGCATTTCAGAATTAGTTCTAATAAATTTCCCCAGTTGCTTAGATAATTTATTCAGATTACCTGATTCATATTTTTCTTTTAGAAGTAATTTCATGGTTCCTATTACTCCTGCACTTACAATAAGGCCTTTTGCTTTAATTGTTCTTTTATTTTTAAATAATAACGAAGTACTACTTTCTACAATGATTGAGTAAGTATCATCATTGTATTCAATGTTTGTAACTTTTGTTTCTGGCAAAATCTCAGCTCCAAACTTTTCAGCAAAAAACAAATAGTTTTTCTCTAATGTATTCTTGGCATTATAACGACATCCAAGCATACATCCAGCACATTTTTGGCATTCTCCCCTTTGAGGCCCTAAACCTTTGAAATATGGATCTGATTCATTAGCTCCATTACTATTGTAATTAACTCCAACATTAACTCCACCAAATGACTCTTCTTTTCCCATTTCTTTTGCAACATCCCTTAAGATATAGTCTTCTTCATGTAAGTCTGTAAAAGGGATAGTACCGAGCATAAACTTTGCTTTGTTGTAGAAAGGTAAAAGCGTTTTTTTCCAATCTTCATCAAGATGTGACCATGCTGCATTTTCAAAAAAATGATCTTGTGGATACATATGAGTATTGCCATAAACATTACTCCCTCCACCAACACCAACACCCCCAAGTATAAATACTTCTTTAAAGAAAGTTAGACTTTGGGGACCAAAACATTTTAATATTGGTGCCCACAAAAATTTCCGAATGTTCCAATCTGATTTTGGTAGTTTTTTTTCATCAATCCTCTTTCCTTTTTCAATAACGAGAACCTTGTATCCTTTTTCTGCTAAACGCATTGCTGAGACACTTCCTCCAAAACCAGAACCAATAATGACATAATCGTAAATCATAGTGCTAATTGTGTTGTTTTTTGTGTGCGGATGTTAGTTTTTCTAAAATGAATGAATTTTTACTCACTTCAAAATAAAAGGCGTCCTTTTTCTATTTCTTTGTTTTATATCTTATTGAGAATAAAAATGTTTTCTGTAAATCAGGGTTATTTCTTTCTTTTCTTCAATCTTATGTGATGGAAAATAGTTTTATATTCTCTAACTTTATATAGATTTTTTGTTGTCAAATGACAATAAGCACTGCAAATTCACTTTTTTGTTTCATGAAAAAATTATTTCTTTCTTTCATTTTTTTTCTTGGTATAGTAGGATTCACTTCAGCCCAAGGAATTATGATTGCAGGTAAAGTAGGTACGAACATTAGTAAAATCCGTTCGAATAGAACTGAGGATTTCTCATATAAACCCAACTTAACTTTTGGCGGTGTAATAGAAGCAGCCACAAGTGATTTATTTTCCCTTCAAACAGAGTGCTTATACACCATGATGAGTACAAAAAGTAGCGGGACCACTGTTGATTTAAATTATGTAGATATTCCTATTCTAGCGAAGTTCAGTTTTGGTAAGACAACAAGGTTTTTCTTTAATGTTGGTCCAATGGTGAGCATCTTAGCAAAAGCTAAAGAAAATGGCCCTACCAAAGTAATGGATGGTTCATATACAGAAAGTGGATCTACTTATGATAGAAATGTTCATCGATACATGAATGATAGTAATGTATCACTTGTTTTTGGATGTGGAGCCATGGTAGATAATATCATGGTAGATTTTAGATATATTACTGGTATTTCAGACATTTCAAGAGTAGAAGGAAATGATATGTCTGTTAGTCGTTTTGATATAACATTATCTTATGCATTGGTTTTCTAAGAAAAACCGTAAATTGTATATATAACTATACTGGCCAAAACAATTTTCTATTTATGAAGAGGTGTTTTGGCTTTTTTGATATTGATTTTATTAACTCATACATAGCTTAAATGGAGAAGATTATCTTTGGGAATATTGTAGATGTTCATAGAAGAATCATCTACCCTGGAAAATTAACAATAGCTGGAAAGCACATCAAAGATATTAGATATGATGAGGAGGCTAAAGGTTCCGATAAATACATAATGCCGGGTTTTGTAGATGCCCATATACATATAGAAAGTAGTATGCTCTCTCCTACTGAATTTGCAAAAATTGCTGTGAGACATGGGACTGTAGCTACAGTATCAGACCCACATGAAATTGCTAATGTACTGGGTGTTGAGGGCGTTAATTATATGATAGAGGAAGGGAAAAAAACGCCTTTCAAATTTAATTACGGGGCTCCGTCATGTGTTCCTGCTACCGATTTTGAAACTTCAGGAGCAAGAATCACTTCTAAAGATATTAAGAATCTTATGATTAAAAATGAGATCAAATATCTTGCAGAAATGATGAATTGGCCTGGTGTTTTGAATAATGATGAAGAGGTCTATAAAAAAATACAAGCAGCTAAAGAAAGTAATAAACCAATAGATGGTCATGCACCTGGTCTTAAAGGAAAAGATGCTGAAAAATATGCTTCGGCAGGTATATCAACGGATCATGAATGTATTGAGCTTGATGAAGCATTGGACAAGATAAATGCAGGTATGAAAATTCTTATTAGAGAAGGTAGTGCAGCTAAAAACTATGAAGCATTATCTCCTTTACTAAAATCTCATACAGAGCAATTAATGTTTTGTACAGATGACTCCCATCCTCATGAATTAATAAATGGACATATAGATCGATTTATTAGAAGATCATTTGATATTGGGGCTGATTTATTTGAAGTTATCAAAATTGCATCCATCTATCCTATCAACCATTATAACTTAGACGTAGGGCAATTAAGAAAAGGTGATTTTGCTGACTTTGTTGTAATAGAAAGCATGACCCAATTTAAGCCTGTTGCTACTTATATTAATGGTGAAAAAGTAGCTGAAAATGGACGAGAATTATTCACTACCCCAACTCCTACATTAATCAATAATTTCAATTGTTCTCATAAAATGGTTGAAGAGATACAGGTCAGTGTAAAGGATAAAAAAGTCAGAACAATTGTAGCTCATGATGGACAATTGATCACTTCTTCTGAAATAATAGATAGTTCTCAGCTAAGACAACAAGATGCTTTAAAAATGGTTGTCATTAATCGATATAATGATGCACCACCATCAATTGGATATATCAAAGGATTCGGTTTAAAAGAAGGTGCAATAGCTTCTACCGTAGCCCATGATTGTCATAATATCATTGCAGTAGGTGTAAATGATGAGGAAATAATCAAGGCTGTAAATGAGGTAATCCGAACGAAAGGTGGCATTGCAGTATCAAATATCGATGAAGTCACTAGTTTTCCATTACCAATTGCAGGACTTATGTCTGATTTATCTGGAGAAGTAGCTGCAGAAAAATATAATGAATTGTTAGAAATTGCTAAATCTTTAGGTTCTACTCTTCATGATCCATATATGACACTGTCATTTATGGCTCTTTTAGTGATTCCTGCATTAAAATTAAGTGATAAAGGGCTATTTGATGGCCAAAAATTTGAGTTTGTCTCTTTGACAGATTAAGTAAAAAAGAGTAAATGAATGTTTATTAAATGGAAATTGTAATATCAGAAGAATTTTCTTAAAAAGATTTTCAAAAATAAGCTATTGTAATACAATCAATTAAAAAAGAGTTACAAAAAACTTTATTTTTTCTTTTGCATTGTAAAATAATAATCCTCTATATTTGCATCGCTTTCAATAAGAAAAGCAGCTCCCATAGCTCAGTTGGTTAGAGCATCTGACTCATAATCAGAGGGTCACTGGTTCGAGCCCAGTTGGGAGCACTGAAAGGCTAGTAACTACTACTAGCCTTTTTTTGTATTCAAATATTAAATTGAATCGTTATTAATTCTAATTAATGCAGATTATTACGATTTTATTTAGTAAAATTGCATTTCGTGCATTTTTAGTTAATTTGAGTGCACAAAAGAAATTTAATGTCAACAATTAGTTTTACCAATCCCTATGGAGAATACTGTCGCCCAAAGAATCGAGGCGCTTTCGAAAGTACAACAAATCGATAGCGAACTAGATGCAATCCGCAAATTACGCGGCGACTTGCCAGAAGAAGTTCAAGACCTAGAGGATGAGATCGTAGGTTTCGAAACACGCATAGAAAACTTAAAAAGAGATCTTGCGGAGGTTGAGGCAAATATTGATCAATACAGAGGTAAAATTCAAGACTTCAAAAAGCGTATCGTCTATTTAGAAGAACAACAAATGAACGTTAGAAATAACCGTGAATTTGATGCCATTACTAAAGAGATGGAAATGCTTGATCTTGATATTCAAGTAGCTCAAAAGAAGATTCGTGATAACGAAGCTGAAGAAAAAATTAAGCGTGAGCGTGTATTGAGCACTAAAGATAAACTTGAGGAGCGTAAAAAAGATCTTTCAACTAAAAAGAGTGAGCTTGATGAAATCATGGCTGAATCTGAAGTTGATGAGCAAAAGCTTCTTAAGCAAAGAGAAAAAGCGACTAAACATCTTGATGAGAGATTATTAAGATCTTATAATAAGATTAGAGAAAATTCATCAAATGGTCTTGCTGTAGTATCTGTAAAAAGAGGTGCTTGTGGAGGTTGTTTCAATACTGTTCCACCACAAAGACAAGCAGATATTCGTGAGAAAAAGAAACTAATCGTTTGTGAGCACTGTGGTAGAGTTCTAACTGATGTGGAAATCATCGAAGAGCCGGAACCAGCTCCAAAACGTAGATCTACAAGAGGTAGAAAAGCAGCTACTAAAAAATAAATAGTACTGAATATCTCATAAAAATTGCCCGATAGAGTTTATTTATCGGGCTTTTTTTTACCACATTAATTATTCTTGACATGAAAATTATTTGTATTGGCAGAAATTATGTTGATCATATTGAAGAACTAAATAACGAACGACCAGATCAACCCGTAATATTTTCAAAGCCAGACACCGCTGTTTTACGTAACAATGCCCCTTTTTATTATCCAGAATTTTCAAATGACATTCACCACGAAGTAGAATTAGTTGTAAAAATCTGTAAAGAAGGTAAATACATTCAAGAAAAGTTTGCTTCAAGATATTATGATGAAGTCGCTTTAGGTATTGATTTTACTGCAAGAGATGTACAAACTAAATTAAAAGAGAAAGGATTACCTTGGGACCTTGCAAAAGGCTTTAACGGAAGTGCTCCAATTTCTGAGTTCACCCCTATTTCTGAATTTGAAGATATTCAGAACATCAATTTTAGTGTAAAACTTAATGGTGAGGAAAAACAGAATGGTAACTCATCTATGATGCTTTGGAATGTCAATGAAATTATAGCTTTTGTTTCTAAATATATTACCCTAAGAAAGGGTGATCTTATTTTTACAGGAACTCCTAAAGGCGTTAGTCCTGTAGCCATTGGAGATAAAATTGAAGGTTTTATCGAAGGAAAAAAGCTTTTAGATTTTGAAGTGAAATAGTAATAAATAGTGATTAAAAATATTCTCATATTTCTTTTCAGTTGTCTCATTATAACTTCATGCAAACAACATGAAGAGCAAAAGAGCAATAAAGAAGAGGTTCTTACTCAAAGTACTTTTACCCTAGATACACTAACACAATCAGAAAAAGATTTTTACTATCATATTTTTGATTCAACCTTTAATAAGTTACATAAAAAAAGAAGGTTCAATGGTGTAGTTTTAGGAGGAAAGAATAAACAGATTGTTTATAAAAAAGCATTCGGATATAGAAATATTAGAAGAAGGATTAAATTACAAGATGATGATCCTTTTCAATTGGCTTCTGTATCTAAGCAGTTTACTGCTGCTGCAATAATGTTATTAGCACAAGACTCTTTGTTATCCTATAGTGATAGTGTAAATAAATTCTTCCCTGATTTACCTTATCCAGGTATTACCATTAAAATGTTGTTAGATCATAGATCAGGTCTGCCAAACTATATCTATTTAATGGACAAAAAGATTAAGGATAAGCAATCTCCCATTTATAATAAATTGTGTATCGAATATCTTACTGAATTTGCTCCAGGCAAATATGGTTCACCTGATAAGAGATTTAGATACTCAAACTCTAACTATATGTTATTGGCAGGTATAGTAGAGAAAGTATCAGGACAATCTTTTGAGACTTTTCTTGATGATCGAATTTTCACTCCATTACATATGGATAGTACTTTCACTTTTACCGATAAGAAAGTTCACCAAGAGAATGTCCCTATTGGACATACTGGTCGAGGTAGACAGTACGAAGATTTCTTTTTAAATGGAGTTTTAGGTGATAAAAGCGTTTATTCTAATGTAGAAGATATGTTTAAATGGCATGTCGCTTTGTTACAAGACTCTTTATTAAAACAAGAGACTTTAGAAGAAGCCTATACATTTCAAAGCCCTCTAAGAAAAGGAAACTACAATTATGGTTATGGCTGGAGGTTATTTAAAACTTCAGACAAAGACATCGTTGTGTATCACGGAGGATGGTGGAGAGGTTTTTCTACTATGTTCGTTCATTTTCCTAAAACAGAAGCATTCTTAATTATACTAAGTAATCGAGTCAATCATTCTTTTGTAAATTTAGATGCAGTATATGATGCTTTAGAAATTCCAGAATTCAAAAGAAGAAAATAGTGAATAAACGTTGGAGTAAAGAAGTAAGAGCATTACTTCAAAAGAAAAAAAGAAAAGAAACACAACAATTTATTGTTGAGGGGTATAAAAACCTTGAAGAATTATTTAGATCTGATTTAGAAATAGAAGCTTTATTTCATACAGAAAAACTTCTACCATTATTAGATCAATATAAATTTAATTCAAAGGTTATTGATGACACTACAACACCTACTCTTCTAAAGCAAAATGGTCATTTGCAAACTAATGATACAGGGTTAGCTATTGTAAAAATGCCTTCTTTCTCAATTCCTTCAGTTGATGACCTTGATTCGTTTAGTATTGCTTTAGACGATGTAAGAGATCCAGGGAATTTAGGAACCATTTTACGTATTGCAGATTGGTATGGAATTAAAAATATTTTCTTATCGAAACAATGTACTGATGCCTTTGCTCCTAAAGTGATTGCGTCAAGTATGGGTGCTTTTACAAGGATTAAATTCCATACTGTCGATCTAGTAGAACAATTATCTGAATATAAAGAAAAAGGAATTCAAATAATTGGTGCGGATATGAATGGAGAGAATATTCATGATTTCAAGCCAAAAGGAAAAAGTATAATGGTAATGGGTAGTGAATCTCATGGCATTAGTGATGAAATCCATAAAATCCTTTCCACTAAGATCACGATTCCTAAATATGGAGGAGCAGAATCGTTAAATGTGGCAATTGCTACTGCAATTATTTGTGATAATATCAAAAGAGTGTAACTTTATATAAGAGAATAAACTTCTTCACTAAGAGAAGTTTATTTTTTTACAGCTTTCTCTAATAAATTAAGGTAATACTAACGAAGGCTTATTTTTTATAAATATCAACTAAAACAAACTAAATGCTTCTTTAGTTCATAAACATTTATTCATAATCAAAATGAATCTTTTGTGTTGAAATCTTTGTTTATGTTTATGAGAATCAAGAAACATTGCTATCCAAACATTATGAAATTAAAGAACTTTATCACAATTACTAATTTTCTTCCGACGGCGAAAGGTGGTACAATCTTATTCGCTCCTACAGGGAATAATTCTTTGGCAAAATGGATTAAAATGGACAAAGAATTTAATTGGGTTGAAAGAGTTTTAAATTCCTCAAATACTGATGTTTGTTTATATACAGATGGTGAAATTTCATTAGAGTATGCAGCTCATCTTGTCATGACAGATGATGAAATCATGAGTCAGTTTATATGGAAAGATACAGTGGCATATACTCAAAAAGAATTAATAGATCTTGCTCACTTAAATGAAAAGATATCATGGCATGATATTGCTTTCGCAGATCGATTAATTCTAAATGATGAATTTCCTAGTAATTATTACTTCGCAAAGAAAGTAAACCCTAACGCACTTTCTTTGTCAAAAAATATCAATAAGCTTATTAAGAAAGCGAATAACAGTAAAGTTTATGTTGAAAAGATCAATGAACAATTAAGTTGTTTTGTTTTACCACTTAAAGCAGAAACAAGTATTGATTATTCTCTTGAGCTTATGAATAATATATTGATCGGTGGAGAAAAGAAAATCTACCGATTAGAAGCAAAAGTAGATTTTAATAACAATCAGGTGAATATTAAAAAGGTAGGTGAAAAGTTAATTCATAGTATTTCACTTGAAAATAAATCTGATTGTTCAAATTATATTTTCGGTGTTGTTGATTTAAGTACAGAAGGAACAAAAAGTTTTCTCAATACTATATGGGAAGATATCTCTCCAGCTGAAGAACAAATTGAATACATAATGTCACAGATTTAGACGCATTTCTTTTTTCTACGTCTTTATTTTGTAAATTCGTAGAAAAATGAATTAATATATGATCACAGAATCATCATCTAATTATAATAATCTTGAGAACATGGATGTAAATGAACTTTTACATTCCATGAACAAAGAAGATAAATCCGTTCCTCAAGCAATTGAGAGATCAATTCCACAAATTGAAGAATTAGTAAAGCAGATCGTTCCCAGAATGAAAAATGGTGGACGATTGTTTTATATCGGGGCAGGTACAAGTGGAAGACTTGGAATAGTTGATGCTTCTGAGTGCCCTCCTACCTTTGGTGTTCCATTTGATCTTGTCATTGGAATTATTGCTGGTGGAGATGGAGCGATTAGAAAGGCAGTGGAACATGCTGAAGATGATCCAAAACAGGCTTGGATAGACCTACAAGAGTATAATATTGGTGAAAACGATACACTAATAGGTATTGCTGCTTCCGGAAGAACTCCTTATGTAATTGGAGGTCTTGAAGAAGCAAATAAAAACAACATTCTTACAGGATGTATTGTTTGCAATCCCAATAGTAAAATGGCTGAAGTAGCGAATTATCCTGTAGAAGTTATTGTCGGACCTGAATTTGTAACAGGTAGTACAAGAATGAAGGCGGGTACCGCACAAAAGCTTTCATTAAACATGATTTCTACTTCCGTTATGATTCAGTTAGGTAAAGTGAAAGGCAATAAGATGGTTGATATGCAATTAACCAATCATAAGCTTGAAAAAAGAGCACTTAAAATGGTCATCGATGAAACCGGTGCAAATGAAGACCTTGCTCAAGATCTCTTAGAAAAACACTCTTCAGTAAGAAAAGCTATTGAAGCTTTTAATAAATTAAACAATTAACATAACACATAACTCAAATAAGGTGACTTTTGACGATTTTGATTTAAACGATGATCTTTTGGATGGTATTTACTCTATGAATTTTAGAGAACCTACTCCTATCCAAGAACAAGCGATTCCTGCTATTTTAGACAGGAATGATCTTATTGCATGTGCTCAGACTGGTACAGGTAAAACTGCAGCTTTTTTACTTCCAATTATGCACCAGATTCATATGTCTGATTATGATGGTACTGATACACATACAATCATAATTGTACCTACAAGAGAATTAGCTTTACAGATTGATCATCAAATTCAAGGGTTATCTTATTTCACTCCTGTAACTTCAATTCCTGTTTATGGAGGAGATTCTAGTAGCTTTTCTAACCAAAGAAACGCATTAAAAAGAGGTGTTGATATTATTGTTGCTACTCCAGGTAAATTATTATCACATTTGAATATTGGAGCAAATGTAGATAAAGTAAAAAACCTGATACTAGATGAGGCAGATAGAATGTTAGATATGGGATTCCATGATGACATCTTACAAATTGCTTCTCACCTACCAAAAAAGAGACAAAACATATTCTTTTCTGCTACAATGCCTCCTAAAATCAGGACTTTAGCAAAAGAATTACTTCATAATCCATTAGAGATAAATATCGCTATCTCCAAAACTTCAAAAAATGTAACACAAAAAGCATTCTTATTGTATGACAATCAAAAAGGTCCTATGGTTGACTTTCTTGTTGGACAGGATGAATATGAAAGTGTTATTATTTTCACAAGTACAAAATCCAAAGTTACTGAAGTAACAAACCTATTGAAAAAGAGAGGATTAAGTGCTGAAGGAATAAGTTCGGATCTGGATCAAAAAGAACGAGAAGAAGTTTTATTAAGGTTCAAAGCACAGCAAACAAAGATCTTAGTAGGTACAGATATCATTTCTAGAGGTATTGATATTGAAACAGTAGAATTGGTTATTAATTTCGATGTACCTAAAGATCCAGAAGATTATGTTCATAGAATAGGTAGAACAGCTAGAGCATCTAGAGAAGGTTTAGCTGTAACATTTATCAATGAAAGCCCCAAAGAACAAACATCGTTTGCTAAAATTGAACAATTAATAGGAATTGATGTTCAGAAAGGTGAAAACCCTCCTTTTCTTGGTCAAGGGCCATTATATTCTCCTGTAATACGAAAAAAGCAACATAGGAAGCCTTTCTCAAAAAACAGAAATTTCAATAAGAATAAAGGTGGTTATAACAAACAGTATAACAAAAAGAAAGGAAGTGGTGGATATCAAGGAAATAATGATCAGCGAAGATCAAATGATGGTTCTACAAATTCCTCACAGCAAAGAAAAAGGTATTACAAACCAAAAAACAATAATCAATAAGGATTAAAACTCTTATTCCAAAAATCTTCACATAATTATAAATGTGAAGATTTTTTTGTTGCATTATATTGCTCTTTGTATTGATACAACTCTTCTAAAAAGTTTGGGTTGTTTTCAAATGCAGTTCCTATGACAACTATATCAGCTCCTGCTCTAAATTTATCATCAACAGTTGATATATCCCTTATACCACCTCCAACAAATAATAGCCCATCTACATTTTCTTTAACACCTTTTATCATTGTATTGGGAACAGAATTTTTTGCCCCACTACCCGCTTCTAAATAAAAAGCTCTCATTCCTAAAAGCTCTCCAGCTATTGATGTACTGATAGCAATATCATTTTTATTGGATGGAATAGGTACAGTATTACTTATATATTGTACAGAAGTAGTGACACCACTTTCAATTAAAATATAGCCAAGGGGTATTGCTTCCAAATTACTTTCCCTCACCTGATATGCTGCTTGTACTTGTTGTCCAATTAAAAAATCGGGGTTTCTCCCAGAAAGTAAAGACATAAATAATATCGCATCTGCATGGGAAGTTACCTGCATAGAATTACCAGGAAAAAGGATCACTGGTTTTCCTAATGTTTGTAAATCAAGAACCGTACTTTCAAGTGCATTCGATGACAGTAGACTGCCTCCGACTAAAAAAAAATCAGGTAGGTGATTTTTATTGCCATTTTTTAGAAAAAAAAGTACTTCTTTTGACCACTTATCGGGATCGATGAGGATGGCGATCGTCTTTTTTGACCTCAATTTTCTATCTAAAAGCCATTTTTCGATGGATAATTGCATTTGTTAATATAAGATGATTAAATATAATTTGCACCCTTATTTGGAATCTAATAAATTCGCATGTGTTTCAAACAAGAGAGTCAAAATTACTGAACAGTTTTTATAAAACTGTAATTTAACTCGATCATTTCAATTTTATATATATTCGTTAATTAAAAACTATGAGTATCGCAATCAACAAAACTAAGATCGTCGCTACGATTGGACCAGCTACAAGAGATAAACAAAAGATCCTTGAGTTAATCCACGCAGGAGCTGATGTATTCCGTTTAAACTTCTCTCATGATGTTCATGAAGAGCACCAAAAAGTTATTAACTGGGTAGCAGAATACAACTCTAAGTTCGGTCACAATACGGCGATTTTACAAGATTTGCAAGGTCCTAAAATCCGTATCGGCGAGATGGAAGGCGGTGCTGTAGAAATTGTTGAAGGTGAGCAAATCATCATCACTAACACTCCTGTAGTTGGTACAAAAGAAAAAGTATCTACTACTTACACTAATATCGTAAAAGATGTTAAAGCAGGTGACAATATCATGATTGATGATGGTAACTTGTGTGTAAGAGTTGTTGAAGTAAAAGGAAATGAAATCATCGCTGAAGTTGTTCACGGTGGTAAATTAAAGTCTCGTAAAGGTATGAACTTACCTGATACAAACATTTCTGAAGCTTCTTTAACTGCAAAAGATAGAAGAGATTTAGAGTTCGGTTTAGAAGCAGGTGTGAACTGGGTAGCACTTTCTTTCGTAAGAACTCCAGAAGATATTACATCAGTAAAAGAAATCATCAAATCTAAAGGTTCAGATGCTAAAGTGATCGCTAAAATTGAGCGCCCTGAAGCAATCGAAAACTTTGATGCTATCTTAGAAGTAACTGATGCTATCATGGTTGCTCGTGGTGACCTTGGTGTTGAAATCTTATTCGAAGATGTTCCAAACATCCAAAAAGAAATCATCGCTAAGTGTAACAAAGCTGGTAAGCCAGTTATCGTTGCAACACAAATGATGGAATCAATGATCACTAACCCTCGTCCTACTCGTGCGGAGGTAAATGACGTTGCTAACGCTGTTTATGACGGTGCTGACGCAGTAATGTTATCAGCTGAATCAGCTGCTGGTGATTACCCAGTAGAAACTGTTCAAGCAATGGTTAGAATCTTATCTGCTGTTGAGCGTCAAGCTTCTCAAATCTACAACAAGACTTATGATTTCGATAAGTCATTAGATAGCTATGCAGGTAACTTAATTGCTCAATCTGCTGCTGCAATCTCAAAAGACTTAGGAGCAAAAGCTATTATTGGTTTAACTTCAACTGGATTTACTGCTTCTCGTATCTCAAGACACCGTCCTGATACAAGAATCTTTATCTTCACTTCTGACCAAAAATTAGCTGCTACATTAAACCTAGTTTGGGGTGTTAAAGCATTCCATTTTGTACCAAAAGAATCTTCTACTGAAACTTTCAAAGAAGTTGAAGCAATCTTAGTACAAAAAGGTTTCCTTGCTAAAGGTGACAGATATGTAAATATCGCTGCTTTACCTCTTACTAAGAAAGGTAAAACAAATAGCTTGAAAATTGATATCGTTGAGTAATTCAACTATTTCATATAAAAAACAAAGCCTTTCAAGATTTTCTTTCTTGAAAGGCTTTGTTTTTTATACAAATTTGCCCCAAATTGAAAAGATGTATTTTAGGCTGTACGCTGATAAATACTGAACAGTAAAAAACACAAATTATGTTTTCCTTTTTTGATGTGAAACAACGTTAAAAGAAGTTGATTTGTCCAATCAATTTGAGTTTAACGTTGGAAAATTACCAAAGGAATTCGTTTTTTGTATTTGATAAGCCTTCGGGCAAATTGTCATATAAAAATTCATACGACAGACATATGAAACTTCTGGATAAGTATATTCTCAAAAAGTTTTTTAAGACATTTATTTTTGTAGTCCTTTTATTAAACATCATTGTTTGTATTGTAGATTATACAGAGAAACAAGATGACTTTTTAAAGCATGGATTAGATTTCGGTTACGTATTCTCAGAATATTACGTTAACCTATTTATACACTGGGTGAATACACTTAGTCCATTATCTATATTTATCGCTGTTGTATTCTTGACAGCTCGCTTAGCTTCTCATACAGAAATTGTAGCAATTCTTAGTAATGGGGTTTCATATCAACGTTTCCTTGCTCCTTACTTTGTAGGTGCAACAATTGTTGGTTTAGTGATCTTCGGTTTATTAGGTTGGGTTGTTCCAAACTCATCAAAAACTAGAGTGGCTTTTGAAATTAAATACCTAAAAAGCCCCTACTATTTCAATGAAAGAGATATTCATTACAGAGTAAGTGACTCTACATACTTATATGTTGAATCTTATAATAACAGAATCAAAAGAGGTTATAGACCTACTTTAGAAACTTTTGATGGAAATAAATTATTAGAAAAGATCTCAGCAAACAGAATCCAATGGGATTCTACAAATCAAGAATGGACTTTTGATAAATACGAGAAATACATCTTTAATGCTGATGGTTCTCAAAAATACTCTAAAGGAAATTCCTTGAAAATGAAATTGAATCTGGAGCCAAAGTACTTTGAAAGTAAATATGCACTTCATGAGACTTTGACTAACCCAGAGCTTTCTGAATATATTGAAAAAGAAAAATCTAGAGGAGTTGGTAATCTTGGTGTTTATGAAAATGCATTATATGAAAGGTATGCCTATCCTTTCGCGATTATAATACTTACTCTGATGGGAGTTTGTGTGTCTTCAGTTAAATCTAGACACGGTTCAGGTTTCCTTATCGCTGTTGGTTTTATTCTCGCCTTTGTATACTTATTAATGGTGTTAATGAGTAGAGCAATTGCAGAAGCAGATACATTAAGTCCATTCTTAGCAGCTTGGCTACCAAATATAATATTCTTCTTTGTGACCATATACCTCTACTTGAGAGTGCAGAAATAATTATCACAATAGATATTAAAAAGAAGAGTCTGACTTAATGAAAGTTAGACTCTTTTTTTTACATTTGCACATCCAATTTTAAACGTAAATATTTATACTTCCGCCGAATGATCAACGAACAAATTAAACTTCATATAATAGTTTTTATATGGGGCTTCACGGCTATTCTCGGTGTTCTCATCGAGATGGATTCTTTCCAACTAGTATTTTACAGAACATTGATATCTGCTTTATCAATGGGTGTATTTATGAAATTAAGAGGTTGGGAAATGAAAGTATCTTCCAAAGATGCCATTAAACTTATACTTACGGGTAGTTTAGTAGCATTGCATTGGATTTTATTTTTTACGTCTGCAAAAATATCGAAGGTCAGTGTTTGTCTAGCAGGAATTGCGACCACCGCCCTTTTCACATCAATAATAGAACCCCTATTTAATAAAACGAGTATTAAACCTTACGAAGTAATTCTCGGTTTATTCGTTATTATTGGTTTATATATCATTTTCCAATTTGAATTTGATCATGCCTTAGGTCTGATCTTATCACTTGGAGCTGCATTTGTAGGTTCACTATTTAGTGTACTTAATGGAAAGTTTGTTAAGAGCATTTCCTCTCCTAAAATCACTCTCTATGAAATGATAGGAGGAGCATTAACTGCTTTAATTACATTACCTTTTCTTTCGGAAGGAGAAACTTGGTTGGAGGTTCCTTCAATGATGGATACCTTTTACTTGTTAGTATTGTCAATCGTTTGTACTACAATTGCTTATGCTGTATGTGTAGAGATACAAAAGAGTTTAAGTGCTTTTCAGGTCAATCTAACTGTAAACTTAGAACCTATCTATGGTATTCTTTTAGCACTGATTCTATTTGGAGAAAAAGAGACGATGTCACCTGGTTTTTATGTTGGAGCAGGAATTATTCTACTTTCGGTATTGTCCTATCCGGTTCTAAAGAAAAACTATAATAGACGCTCTTCGAATCGTAAAGCATTACACAAGGAAGCGATTAAAGGATAAATAATTTGTGAAAGAGCACATTGCGTTATAACTTAAAAATAAAAACGTATGTGCTCTTTCTCTTTTAAGAATAAACTTTTTCTTGTTGTCCTTATATCCATAGTTTTCTCATGTAATAATGATGATAACTCACCTGAAAACGAAACACTACCTGAGGCTGGTCAACTAGTATCCTATGAAATAAAATCAGAATTTTCACAAAATGAATTACTTACTCTTGCTGATTTTGGAGGATTGTCATTGGCTAAGCCTTATATTCAAAATGGAATCACAACCTATTCAGTAAAATATCTTACAGAAGATAAAAATAATGATTTGATAGAGGCTTCTGGAGTGGTTAGTGTCCCAAGTACGAACTCTCAGAATGACTTGATATTACTTAACCGAGGGACAATCATTGAACATACAGCTGCTCCTAGTGTAAGTCCAATACCCACTTATGAATTTGGTGCTGCTTTAGATTTTATCGTAATGACACCTGATCTCATAGGTTTTGGAAGCTCATCTACAATTCCTCAATATTATTATATTAATGATAAAACAGCGAATTCATCTTATGATTTAGTAAAAGCTACGAGTACATTACTAGAGGAAATTAATAAAGACACTTCTAATGATGTATTTATTTCTGGATACTCACAAGGCGGGTATTCTAGTTTGACACAATTAGAGAATATCGCAGGATTGCCCGATAATTTTGAGGTGAAGGCATGTTTAGCCGCAGCTGGTGGGTATGATCTGATCTATGTGATGCAAGAGATACTAAAAGAAGAAACCCACACATCTCCTGCATTCCTGGCATTAGTGATCTATTCCTATTATTCTTACTACAACGAAACTTCTGGATTAGAAAGTTATTTTCATGAAGATATTGCGGAACAGATTCCCACTATATTAAATGGTAATTTATCTACTTCTGAGGTAAATGACATATTGCCAGATTCTCTCCATCTTTTGTTTAATAGCAATTTTATCAGTGAGATGAAAAATGGTAATTCTGATAATAGTATGTATCAACATCTGAATAATAATTCAATTGGAACTATAAATACTAATATCCCAATATTTTTGTACCATTCCCCTAACGATGAGATTCTACCCTACTCTTCATCACAAAATTTATTTAATGAATTAGAATCTCAAAATTTAAATGTCACATTTGAAAGTATCGAAGGAGATAGCCATGCAGATGCTTCAATCCCAGCTTTAATTCATGCATTTCTTGAAATAAAATCACTTCAATCAGATTTGTAAATTTTACACTTTTATTGACAATGATCAGTGAATTTTAATTTCAGAAGATGTATATTGATATAAATAATTAAAAGACCTAAGAAAATGAAAATTCATAATATCCTTGTCCCAACAGACTTCTCACCAGAAGCTACAAATGCATTAGAGGTAGCTGTTCAAATTGCAAAATTAAATAACGCCTCGATTTCATTATTACATGTAATTGATATCCCAACAATAAACCATTATGATAGCCTATCGGTATTTGGTGCTGGAGATATTGGCATGGATGATCCTGAAATTTACAGCCACTACACCACTAAATTACAAGAAGTAGTCAATAATAAAATCAATAAAATTATTGAAGAAAACCCTAATATTAAAATTGAAAAACATATAGAGTTTGATTCACTTCAAAGACACTTAGCTGATTTTGTTGTTAAAGATAAAACGGACCTTATTATTATTGGTTCTCAAGGAATTAGTGGGCTAGATGAATATCTAATAGGTTCCAATACAGAAAAAATCATACGCTTATCTAAAGTACCTGTGTTAACAATCAAGAAACAAGCAAGTCACTTTTCTCCCAAGAAGATAGTTTATGCAGCTGACTTTCATAAGGTAAGTGATGGTGCTATCGCTACACTGAAACTTTTCCAATCATTATATGATGCTACAATTCATTTTGTTAAAGTAATAACACCTGGTAACTTCGAAGCAACCCCATTCTCAATTCAACAGTTAGAAGAATTTGCGGAGGATAATAAGTTTGAGAATTATGAAGTTCATACATTTAATGACTTTTCTGAAGAAGAAGGAATTAGAGGTTTTGCTCAATTTATCGATGCTGATATGATTTCTATGTCAACACATGGCAGAACAGGTATTCAACATATTTTATTGGGAAGTATTGCAGAAGAAGTTGCAAATCATGCTATTCGTCCGGTATTAACTTTCAACAAAAAAATGGAAGACCACGATTAATAAAATATCAATTATTTATATAAATATAAGCTCGTTTCATTAGATTCGAGCTTTATTTATTTTACGAATATGAAAGTTAAAAATATAGTCAATTTACTAGAGCAGTTAGCTCCATCTCAATACCAAGAAAGTTATGATAACGCCGGACTAATAACAGGCAGTGGTCATGATGAAGTAACTGGAATTTTAGTTTCTTTAGATTGCACTGAAGAAATTGTTGATGAAGCTATAGAAAAGAACTGTAATCTAATTGTTGCTCACCACCCTATCGTTTTTAAAGGATTAAAAAGATTTAATGGCAAAAATTATGTTGAAAGAACAATTATTAAAGCCATTAAAAATGATATAAGCATATATGCTATCCACACTAACCTAGACAATATGAGTCATGGTGTGAATTATAAGATCTCCTCACTATTAGGATTAAAAAACTTAAATATCTTATCTCCTACAAAGAATAATATTCAGAAATTATCAGTATTTGTTCCTTCAGGAAATGTTGATAAAGTAGCAAATGCTTTGGCTGATGCTGGAGCGGGAATTATAGGTGATTATACTTCATGTAGTTTTAGAACAGAGGGAACAGGAACCTTTAAAGGTAATGATAGTTCGAATCCTACATTAGGTAATAAAAATACATTAGAAAAGATCAAAGAGGTAAAAATTGAAGTTCAATTTAATGCACACCTAAAAGGGAAAGTGTTAAGTGCAATGCATCAAAGTCATCCTTACGAAGAAGTAGCTTACCATATTACCCCTTTAGAGATAACAAATACCTCTATTGGCTCCGGCATGTATGGAACACTACCTCAACCAATACCTGTAAATGATTTTTTATCAAAGGTAAAAGAGACTTTTAAGTGTGGTACAATTAGACATACAAAGGTACTTAAAGATACAATTTCAAAGGTTGCAGTTTGCGGGGGTGCAGGCAGTTTCCTTTTAAGAAATGCAATTGGTGTCAATGCAGATATTTTTATCACAGGTGATTTTAAATACCATGAATTCTTTGATGCTGAAGATCGAATTATGATTGCTGATATTGGACACTTCGAAAGCGAACAGTTCACTTCTGACATTCTTATTGATTATCTAAAAGATCAAATAGAGAATCATAAGATTTATAAGACAGAGGTTAATACAAATCCTATTCAGTATTTCGCTTAAATTTCAATACTGATTTACTGTATAAAATAGTCACTTTATTCATTAGAGTGACTATTTTTTTGTATTCAAATAATTCTATTTATAGAATTAAATACCTTATTTTGCGGTTACACATACTATAAACATATACACAAAATAAATGGCCGAAAAATCAAGTATTTTTGACATGATTGGACCCATCATGATTGGTCCATCGAGTTCTCATACCGCAGGAGTTGTTCGTATCGGAAGAGTTGGACATAAAATGTTAGGAGGAACTCCAGAGAAAGCAGAAATCGTTTTTTATAATTCTTTTGCAAGAACCTACGAAGGTCACGGATCCGATAAGGCAATTATTGCTGGATTAATGGGAATGAGTACCGATGACCCTAATATCAAACAAGCCTTTGATATTGCTGAATCCAATAACTTTGACTATGAATTCAGACCTGTGGGGAATGCTTCGGCACACCATCCTAACACAATAAAACTTATCCTAACCAAGGGAGAAACTAAAACAGAAATTGTAGGTGTAAGTAAAGGCGGAGGAATTATTTCTATCAGACAAGTAGATGGATATTCTTCAAATTTTAGTGCTAACTCTCCCACTCTTATGGTTACAGCAGAAGATCGCAAAGGAGCTATTTCATTTATCTCAAATCTATTGGCACAAGAAGATGTCAATATCGCAGAAATGACAGTTTCTAGAAAAGGTAAACACCAAACGGCATGTCAATTTATAGAAATGGATTCAGCACCAAGAGATATAACTATGGAATATCTAAAAAGTATTAAATGGGTATTGAATGTAACTTTTTTACCAAATGTGGACGACTAAGTTAAGAAAGGAGATAATTCTTTCTTAACTTATAGCAATAAATATTTTTTTGATTAAGTGCTCATGCATTTATTATGAAATTCAGACACAAACTCTTCATATTTTTACTTTCATCGTCATCGTCATTATCAGCACAAACTCCTGATAGTTTATGGAATTATAAACAGTGTGTAGAATATGCCATTGAAAATAACTTATACGTTAAATTACAGGATTATGATGTAGACGAAAGAACTGAGGAATACAAGCAAGCAAGATCCCAAAGATACCCTAATGTATCTGGTTTTTATCAACATAGCTTCAATAGAGGTTTAAACCCCGATCCTACCACCAACGTCTTTACCCAACAAAGTATTAATACGGGTAGTTTTGGTGCTACTGTAGGTGTACCAATTTTTAATGGTAGAAAGATTTCAAACACTATTAAGCAGACAAAAGCTAATATTGAAAGCTCTGAATATGGTGTTGAGAAAATTGAAAATGATATCATCATTCAAGTAACGGAAAATTACTTAGATGTGATTTTTAAATGGGAAAATGTTTCGATTTCGAAAAAGAGGGTAAGAACTTTAGAGGAACAAGTTGACCGAACAAAAAGGCTTGTTGAAGCAGGGTCTGCTCCTTTATCAGAATTATTGGATCTTATGTCTCAGTTTGCTGATACAGAAAGGCAATTAACTGAAGCAGAGAACTCCTACAATATTGCTTTATTAACTTTAAAGCAGTCAATGCAATTAGATTTTAATACGCTTTTCTCTATTGAAATTCCGGAACTTAGTGAACCTGATACAACAATGAAGTTTGTACCATCAAATGTTGTATTTCAAGAATCTATGGAGATTATGCCTCAGATTAAAAGAGCTGAGAAAAATATCGAAGTTGCTGAATTCCAAAAGAAAATTGCTAAAGCAGACTATTATCCTAGTCTGAACTTCAATGGGAACCTTAACACAAGTTATTCATCAAACTATACGAACCCTATTGATCCAAATGATAATTCATTAGGAACACAGTTCGAGAATTTCTTTAGTCAAGTGGCAACATTGCAATTAAATATTCCGATTTATAGTCGTAGAAATGTAAAAACAGCAGTCAATAAATCTAAAATTACGATAAAGAAAAATGAAGTTCAATTACAACAAGAACTTAATGATCTAAGAAAGAATATTGAACAAGCATATATTAATGCTTTATCTGCACAAAAAACATATATATCAAATAAAAAGTCAGTTGAATCGTTAGAAGAACAGTTCCGTTCTGTAAATAAAAGGTTTACTTCCGGAGCTGCTTCAACAACAGATTATGTCGTTGCTGAAAATAATTTAAACATAGCTAAAGCAGAATTAAATCGTTCAAAATATCAATTTATTTTCTCTAAGAAAATTCTGGATTTTTATTCAGGAAAAGAAATTGTAATTGAATAGTAGTGTATATAATTTATTAAAATGAATAGAACTTTATTTTTATTCTCTCTAATTTTTGCATTCTTCATTAACCATGTTAATGCTCAAGAATCTTCGGTATTTGGTGTTTGGAAAACAATTGATGATGAGACAGACCAAGCAAAAGCTTATGTCGAAATTTACAAAGATGGAGACAAGATGTTTGGGAAAATCATCAAATTATTATCAGATCCCGAAGATAGTATTTGTGAAAAATGCTCAGATGAATTTAAGAACCAGAAAATCGTTGGTATGAAGATCATCTGGGATATGGAACAGAATGGAGATCAATGGATTGATGGAAAAATTCTAAAACCTGAAAACGGCAAGATCTACAATGGTAAAATTTGGGTAGAGAATGGAAAACTTCAAGTACGAGGTTACCTCGGTTTTATGTACAAGACACAAACTTGGGAAAGAGTAGAATAATATCTACTCTTTTTTTATTTGTATTCATTATCGTACAAATGTTCTAATTCGTCTCTTATTTTATCTTTTAAATAATGTTTTTCAGTTACTTCAGTAGTAGCATGACACAATAATCGAGATGTCAATAAAAGCCCATGCTTATCTAAGGAGTTATAAGCAAAAGTATGTCTCAAATTATGTAGACTTAAACCATATACTTCTCCATTTTTTTCTATTTCTTTCTTCCCTATTTTATGTAGATAATCAGAAAAATATTTTGATAAAGAAGAGGTTGAATTCTGAGGTAATAACTTATCGTTATCATCTAGTCCTTCACAATAATTTATTAAATGATCATAGACATCTTTATTTATAGGTAACTCGATTTTGTTATTTTTTCCCTTTGCCCAAATTTTGATTTTCTTAGTTTTAAAATTGATGTCTTTTTTTCTAAGATGAACCATGCTACTTCCTCTTAAACCAATTCCAGCTCCTAATACAATAATGATCTTTTGATATTGATTTCCTTTGGAATATATTTCTTTTAAATCATTCTCACTAATTCTTATTCTATTTACCTCATCAGAAGTTTCTAGTGCTTTAAGGTTTTTCACTTTCAGTATTTCATCTTGTGAAATATTGCTCACATTTTCTTCTATCAAAAAATCTACAAATCGTTTAAGGGCAGTTAAGTAAAAATTTAGTGTAGTGATTTTTAAGGAAGCATTATTCCTTAAAAAGGCATTAACCGTAAGATCATTTAGTACAAATTTTTGATACTCATCAAAAGAGTATTGAATATAGAGTTTTACTACATTTCCTATTGCCTTTGGGTAATTTGTATCCCTTCTTAATTTTGATTTCGATTTTAGCCAAAGTAAAAACCTTTCGTCCCAAGTATTGCTTAAAAGTTTTTTATCCTCTTGTACCCCATCAATCTTGGTTACTTCTAACCATTTGAGATAGCCCAATTTATTCTCCAGGTTTATTCTTCGAGCATATTGTCTTCTTTGTGCTTTCTTAATTGTATTTATTTCATTGGTTTCTACTAGACTTTGTAAATACTCTGTATAATCTTTAAAAGCATTTCTGTAATACCTTCCTTGTTTAAATTCTATCAAAAACACTAAAAAATAACGTAATGATGTCAATGATTTCATGACTAATTGCTGCTCATTTTTATTCCAGTCATCTTCTAGCAGATACCTTTTATATTGATCAATAATATCTTTTTTAAAAAGATAGCTTTCCTGATTAGCAATTATATGATTTGTTGTTTTAAGTGCTTTTAGTTTAATCATTTGATTAAATATTCAATTAATTAAAAACCTATATATCAAATATACTTAAAATATAAACTAAATAACGATTTTATAAAGAATATATACCATCTAAATATATGTTCACTTCTATATTTTGTGTTATATAAATTTCAATGTATTTGCACTTGAATAGATTTATCTCGAATTCTATTTGAAATATTAATTCTATAATCAATGCTTTTAGATTAATATTAAACATTCTTTGATAGATAAAAAAAGAGGAGCTCTTTAAAAGAACTCCTCTATTAAATCTATTTTAAGGAAAAAGTTTACAGTGTATCGTAAGTATACTCTTCCATAAATTTAGTCGTAAAGTGACCAGATTGGAACTGCTCATTATCCATAAGTCTGATATGGAAAGGAATTGTTGTATTAATACCTTCGATTACAAACTCATTTAAAGCACGTTTCATTCTTTTAATCGCTTCAATTCTTGTTTCCGCAGTAACAATTAATTTAGCAATCATTGAGTCATAGTTAGGTGGGATTGAATAACCTGAGTATACGTGTGTATCAACACGTACACCAGGGCCACCTGGAATATGCAAAGTAGTAATTTTACCTGGGCTTGGTCTGAAATCATTAGCAGGATCTTCCGCATTGATACGACATTCGATAGAATGTGCCATTGGCGTATAGTTCTTGCCAGTAATTTTCTCACCTGCAGCAACTTTAATTTGTTCTTTAATAAGATCAAAACCAGTTACTTGCTCAGTTACAGGGTGCTCTACTTGGATACGAGTATTCATTTCCATGAAATAGAAATCACCATGCTTATCTACTAAGAATTCTACAGTACCAGCACCTTCGTAGTTAATTTTCTCAGCACCTTTAATAGCTGCTTGTCCCATTCTCTCACGAAGTTCTGGAGATAAAGCTGGAGAAGGTACTTCTTCTGTCAACTTTTGGTGACGACGTTGGATTGAACAGTCTCTTTCTGATAAGTGACATGCTTTTCCTGAACTATCGCCAACAATTTGGATTTCAACGTGACGAGGTTCTTCAACGAACTTCTCTAAATACATACCGTCATTACCAAATGCTGCAGCTGACTCTTGACGAGCAGAATCCCAAGCTTTTTGGAATTCATCTGGACCATTAACGATACGCATACCACGTCCACCACCACCGGCAGTTGCTTTCAAAATCACTGGGTACTTAATTTGCTCAGCGATTTTTAAACCTTGTTCAACAGAATCTAATAGACCTTCTGAACCTGGGATTGTAGGTACGCCAGCTTCTTTCATTGTAGCTTTGGCAGTTGCCTTATCACCCATTTTCTCGATCATATCAGCTGAAGCACCGATGAACTTAATGTTGTTTTCCTCACAAATACGTGAGAAGTTAGCATTTTCAGATAAGAAACCATAACCAGGATGCACAGCATCACAGTTAGTAATCTCAGCTGCTGCTAAAATATTTGGAATGTTTAAGTACGACTCTGTACTTGGTGCAGGTCCAATACAAACGGCTTCGTCTGCAAATTTGACATGCAAGCTTTCTTTATCTGCTGTTGAGTAAACTGCAACCGTTTTAATCCCCATCTCAGAACAAGTACGGATCACACGTAATGCAATTTCACCTCTATTTGCAATTAATATTTTTTTGAACACGACGCCCCAAATTTATTTAGTAAAAAAATAAAATAATTGTGGACTTAAATCTTTGGTGTAAAGATTAAGCCGGATCTACCAAGAATAATGGTTGATCGTATTCAACTGGTGACATATTGTCAACAAGAATTTTAACGATTTTACCTGATACTTCAGATTCGATCTCGTTAAATAATTTCATTGCTTCGATAATACAAACAACATCACCTTTCTTTACTGTATCGCCAACATTAACGAACATATCAGAATCAGGGTTTGGAGCTGTATAGAAAGTACCAATCATTGGTGACTTAATTTCGATATAGTTTGATGTATCAGCAGCTGGTGCTTCAGGAGCTGCAGCAGGAGCTTCAACAGCTGGTGCTGGTGCAGCAGCAGGAATTTCAACTGGTGCAGGTGCTGCGATAGGTGCAGCTGGAGCAGATGCTAATACTGGAGCAGCAACAGGTGCAGCTACAGCAGCTGCTTCAGGGTTGCGCTTAACGTGAAGTTTGATTTCTGCAGTTTCTACATTTACTTCTTGCAAACCTGAGTTTGCAATAAAGCTGATCAGATCTTTTACCTCTGGTGCTTTCATAATGTGATAGTGTGTGAGAATTGGAACCTGTAAACATATTGTTACAGTTCCCAATATCTTTTATTGTATAAGATTAAATACTATTATTTTTTCACGCGTTCAACATAAGAACGCTCTTGTGTGTTCACTTTGATAATATCTCCAGTGTTCACAAACAATGGTACCATAATTTGAGCGTCAGTTTCTACTGTAGCTGGCTTTAATGTGTTTGTTGCTGTGTCACCTTTAATACCTGGTTCAGTGTATGTCACTTCCATTTCAACAAATTGAGCAAGTTCACAACCTACTACTTCATCATTTGCTTCAACGTGGAATAAGATATCAACACTCATACCATCTTTAAGTAAATCATTATTTGGAACTTGGTCTTCTGGTAAAGTTACCTCCTCCCAAGTGTTTGTGTCCATAAAATGGAAACCCATATCGTCTTGATAAGAATATTGATGTTCTCTTCTTTCAATACGAGCTGTAGTCACTTTGTGACCTGCTGTGAAAGTGTTGTCAATAACCTTTCCAGTTCGGATACTTTTTAATTTAGTTCTAACAAACGCAGGACCTTTACCAGGTTTTACGTGTTGGAATTCCACGATAGCGAAAACATCGTGGTTAAATTCGATACAAAGTCCGTTTTTAAAATCAGCTGTAGATGCCATCTATATTAAATCTAATCTGTTTTAAAATGCTGCTTTTGATTAGAATCAAAAACTCAACCAAAAGCAAAAATATAAATTTTATATTAGTATGCCCACTTGATATAAGCAGAACCCCAAGTAAATCCACCTCCAAAGGCTGCTAAGATAAGATTATCTCCCTTTTTTAACTTATTTTCATAATCCATAAGACATAAAGGAATAGTTGCAGCAGTGGTGTTTCCGTACTTATTGATGTTCATCATTACCTTTTCGTCACCCACATTCATTCTTTGGGCAGTGGCATCAATAATTCTTTTATTAGCTTGATGAGGTACTAAGTAAGCCACATCATCACCTTCTAATTTATTTTTATCCATAATTTCCGCTGCAACGTCTGCCATAGATGTTACTGCATATTTAAATACATGCATTCCAGCTTGGAAAATATAGTGTAATTTATTGTCAATCGTCTCATGAGAAGCTGGCATTCTAGATCCACCTGCTTTCATATTCAAGTATTCTTCACCAACACCGTCACTTTTAAGAATAAAGTCCATAACTCCTTCTTCTTCTTCAGTTGGCTCTAATAACACTGCTCCAGCACCGTCACCAAAAAGAACACAAGTAGTACGGTCAGTATAGTCAACAATACTTGACATTTTATCAGCTCCAACAACAACAACTTTCTTATATTTTCCTGTTTCTATAAATTGAGATCCAGTACTTAATGCATATAAGAAACCTGAGCAGGCAGCACCTAAATCGAAGCTAAAAGAATTATCAGCACCAACTCCTTTAGCAATAATGTTTGCTGTTGCAGGGAAAAACATATCAGGTGTAACTGTAGCACATAAAATTAAATCCACATCCAAAGGATCTGTATTCGTTTTTTCTAATAATTGTTTTACAGCTTGAATACCTAAGTAGGAAGTACCCATATTCTCTCCTTTAAGAATACGTCTTTCTGATATACCTGTCCTCTCTAGAATCCATTGATCATTTGTATCAACCATTGTCTCTAGTTCTTGATTGGTAAGAACATAATCAGGAACGTATCCTCCTACGCCTTTAATTGCTGCTTTTAATGCCATAGTAATATTGGTATTTCTTTTCTTTTTTTGATTTCAACATCAATTAAAATCAAATTTCAAAAGGCAAAGATAAACAACTCTTTTAAAATCCATATAAAGTATAAAAAAAAGCCAATCCTTTTTTAAGGATTGGCTTGATTCTAAGTAGAATAAAACTACTCAGCTGCTTCTTCTACATCTGTTGAGTTATCGATAACCACTTGGCCACGATAATACATTTTACCATCTGCCCAGAAAGCACGGTGTCTTACGTGTGCTTCACCAGTTGTTTGGCAAAAAGAGATTGTAGGTTTATCCATCTTAAGGTGCGTTCTACGCTTACCTCTCGAAGCTTTCGAAATTCTCGATTTAGGATGTGCCATTTTTAATTCTTAATATATATCATTTGAGTTTTTTCAAAATATCCCAACGAGGATCATTAGATTTCTCTTCTTCCTCGTCTTCTACTTCGTCTTCCAATTCTTCACCCTCTTCTAAAGTAGTGTAAAATAAGTCTTCTTCCTCCTCTTCGTCTGGATGAAGTCTTTTTGTTGGAAGTGATAATGCTATTAAATCATAAATGATTTGAGAAAAATCAATAGAATCCTCATTAAATGGGATTTTAATTAAATCATCCTCAAGCATCTCATAATGATCAGAAAACTTAAAGAATACTTTTTGATGAGCATCTAACTTTTGCTCATATTCTCTAAGGCTTCTATCACTTAACAAAGTAACGTTTGCATCAAGCTCCACTTCTACTTCAACAGCAGTTTCGCTTTTTGCAAGGTGCAATATCGCATTTCCAGAAATATTTTCCATCAATTCAGATTCAAATAAATCTAAAAGTTGTTGCGATAACTCCAATTCAAACTGGTGCTTACCATTTTTCAGCCCAGCAATTCCTATACTATATGGTTTTTTCTTATTCACCTCTTATTTGATTTGGCTTGCAAAAATACAAAATGAAATCATGTAACAAAAGGAATTCTTATCTTTTCATTGCAATTTTTGAGAAATAAATGTAAAAGTCATTTATTTTTATGTTCAAATACGATTTTCAAAGATAAAAGACCAACATGAGATTATTTTTCCATAAAGATATACGTCCCGATGATCAAGAAGTTACATTACTTTCTGAAGATTCAAAACATATTGTTAAAGTGCTCAGAATGAATATTGGCGACGATTTACATTTAATGGATGGTAAAGGACATAGATATCATTGTCAAATTACAGACGCTCATCAAAAGAAATGTAAAGTAAAAGTGTTAGATGTTGAGATAATGCATAAAGCTGGCGCTCATGTACATATTGCCATTGCTCCTACTAAAAACATGGACCGTATAGAATTCTTTCTTGAAAAGGCCATTGAGATCGGTGTAAGTAGTATTACTTTTTTCTATTCTAAACACTCAGAAAGAAAGAATATAAAGCTAGAGCGATTAGAACGAATTGCTGTATCCGCGATGAAACAGTCTAGAAAATTTTGGTTACCTGAAATGAACGAAGTAAAATCTGTATCAGATGTACTTACATGTAACCATAAAGGGAAATTTATCGCATACGTACCTACAGTATCAACAGAACATCTCTTTAAGAAACTTAATAATAATGAAGATACTATAGTTTTAGTTGGACCTGAAGGTGGTTTTTCAGAGGATGAAGCTCAATTAGCCAAAGAGAATGGATTTGAATGGGTGAGTTTAGGTAAAGAAAGACTAAGAACTGAAACAGCGGGTATAGTTGCAGTTCAAATTATGAATATGATTGATTTGTAAAATGAATATTATCCTTTTTTATATTATTTAGAGTAATATTTCACTAAATTAATATTGAGGCTTGTTCTCTTACATTTAAAACAATGAATCTGAATTAAAGAATAGAATATGAAATTATTTTTTGGGTTAGCTTTTACATTATTAATCATTCAAACCTCAGTTTTAGGACAAGTTTCTAGAAACTCCTTTTCATTGAAAATTGCAAAAATAAAATATGAAGGTGGTGGTGACTGGTACGCAAATAAGACTGCCCTACCTAATCTTGCTGATTTTTGTAATGATCAACTAGGTACTAATATAGATGTTGATGATGATATAGTAGAAGTAGGAAGCCCTGAATTATTTAACTATTCATATGTTTACCTCACAGGTCATGGAAATATTGTTTTCTCAGATTCAGATGCTGATAATTTAAGGCAATACTTAACAAATGGAGGCTTTTTACATGTAGATGACAATTATGGATTAGACAAGTTTATTCGACTTGAAATGAAAAAGGTATTTCCAGAATTAGACTTTGTTGAATTACCCTTTGATCACCCTATTTATCATCAGGCCTATAAATTCCCTAATGGGATTCCTAAAATACATGAACATGACGGCAAACCTGCTCAAGGGTTTGGACTAATCTATGAAGGACGTCTAGTTTGTTATTACAGTTATGAATCAGATTTGGGTAATGGTTGGGAAGACCAATCAATACATAATGATCCAGATGAAGTGAGATTAAAGGCTTTAAAAATGGGTGCTAACATTATTTCCTTTGCATTAACCGATTTTTAGTACATTTTCTTGTTTGATCATTTCTTTTCAGTTTGATTTGCACTGTTTTTAGAAATAATGAGGAATTATGAAGTTGCAAGAAAGAATTGATGCTTTTGTAGCATTAGGTGATAAACTGAGAACACTAGACACAGAAACTTCTGAAATGTTATCCAGAAGAGCAAATGATGACAATGGTTGGTTTAATGAGACAACTGTTGGAAATGCTATTAAGGGGATAACAAAAATGTTGGAAAAAGATACACTTTCCAATTGGGTATCATCTTATACATCTACTGAAGAAAACCCAAAAAATGTTTTGGTTGTAATGGCTGGTAATATTCCTGCTGTTGGTTTTCATGATGCATTATCTGTGCTTATTTCAGGTAATACTTTGATGGCTAAGTTGAGTTCTCAAGATACTTTCTTGATGAAAATACTTCTTGATTGGTTAATTCAATTGGAACCAAGGTTTAAAGATCGCGTTATTTTCTTAGAAGAACCTGCAAAAAATATTGACAAAGTGATTGCAACTGGTTCTGATAATAGTACTAGATACTTTGTAAAATACTTTAGTAAATTCCCTAATATCATTAGAGCTAATAGATCGTCAGTTGCGGTTATCCGTGGAGATGAGTCTAAAGAGACACTTGCAAAGTTGGCTGATGATATCTTCTTATATTATGGTTTAGGATGTAGAAATATCTCTAAAATCTATACTCCAGCAGGTTATGATCACAAACTATTGATGGAAGCGTTGGAAGATAGAGCAAAAGAGACAATCATCAACCATAAATATGCAAATAACTACGATTATAATAAATCGATCTACTTAGTCAATAAGGTAGAGCATTTAGATAATGGTGGTTTGATTCTTACAAAAAGTGAAGATATGGTCTCTCCTATTTCTGTACTTTATTATGAAGAATATGAAAATGGACAGGAACTAAAATTAAAATTATCTGAAAATCAAGAAAAGATCCAATGTATTGTCACTGACGGGCAATGGTTGGCTGGTTCAGAAGATTTTGGACAAGCTCAGTTCCCTAATGTAGATACATATGCAGATAATGTAGATACTTTAGAGTTTTTATCACCAATTTTAGCATAATATGAATGTAGTCCTCGCTTCTGTATTAAAACCGGTTGATGATAGTCGTGTTTATCAGAAAATAGGACAAAGTATTGCTAAAATTCAAAATACAAATATTCAGATCTTAGGAACAGAAAATGATGGTATTCCATCGTGTTTACCAAACATTACATTTGTCCCTTTGTTCTCAAATCATAAAAAAGAAGCGTTTTTCCGTATAAAAGGGAATAAACGCTTCTTTTCTTTTTTAAAGAGTCAGAAGAACATTGATCTTATTATTATCCATACGATTGAGCTTCTACCAGCTTTAGTTTTCTATAAAAAACTAAATCCGAATGTGAAGATCATATATGATATGCTAGAGAATTACCCTTTGAATTTCAAATCACAAATTTATCGTAGTGCATGGAAATCCAAGGTTTTATCATTTTTAAGTCATCAAATAGAGGTCTTCTCATTTCAATATCTTGATCATATTTTCAGTGCAGAAACTACATACCTAAAGGAAAAACAACTCCCATTGTATAAAACCACTGTACTTGAAAATAAGTATGCAGGCAAACTATTCAATACTATTCCCTCAACTGACCATTTACACTTTGTGATATGTGGTTCTTTAACAAGAGTTTTTGGAATAAATGAAGCAATAAAATTTATTGAGCTATTAAATAGTTGCAAGAAACAACCTGTTACCATAAAATTCACAGTGATAGGTAAAGCATATGAGAGTGATATTATCGAAAAGCTTAAGAAGATAAATCAGGTTCATAATGTAGAATGTATTGGCATCACTGATTTTATTCCACATAGTAAAATTATTAAGGAAATGCTCACTGCGAGTTACCTTCTTCTCTCTTATCCCGAAAATCCTTGTACCAAAAATTGTATCCCTACTAAAATGTATGAAGGTTTAGCATTGGGCATCCCTATGATCATACAAAATAATAGTCTTTGGGAAGAGATCACCACACCTACCAATTCTAGTATTTTCATCGATTTTAATAAAAAATCAGATATTCTTTCAATTTTTGATAAAATCCAAACACATAAACCCTATAGAAAAGGACCTGACAAAAACGCTTTATGGAAATCTGAAGAAGAAAAGTTGTTAAATGTGATACAAACCTTATAAATTGCATCTCTTCTAAAATTTTACACATATAACATGTTTAGTCACTCCGAAGAAAACTATTTAAAAACGATTTACCACTTATCGGCAAAACAAAAACCTGTAAGTACAAATGCTATTGCTGAAGCTTTAAGCACAAAGCCTGCTTCTGTGACAGACATGATTAAGAAGTTAAATAGCAAGAGTGTCATCCATTATCAAAAATACAAAGGCACTACATTAACTGCAGAAGGTGAAAAAGAAGCCTTATTAATAATTAGAAAGCATCGCCTTTGGGAAGTGTTCTTATTAGAAAAGCTAAATTTTAATTGGGATGAGGTTCATGAAGTTGCAGAACAGCTTGAACATATCAAATCTAAGCGTATGATAGAACGTTTGGATCAATTTCTTGGTTTTCCCAAACACGATCCACATGGTGATCCAATTCCTGATAAAAATGGGGAATTAAGAGATCTTGAAGCTATTAAATTATCTACACTCGCAATAAATGATGAAGCATCTGTTGTTGCAGTAAAAGATGAAAATAGCAGTCTGCTGCAGTATTTAGATAAAGTTGGTATTGGTATCGGCTCTAAAATTCAGGTCACTGATAAAATTGATTTTGACGAATCATTAGAAATTAAAATTGATGGTAGAGATAAAAAAATCATTTCTGCCCTAGTTTCAGAAAATATATTAGTCCAAGAGTAGAGATTTAATTGATTCATATTTCTCTCTCCTCACCTTAATCTTAAACCCAATGAGTTTAGATAGAATTGATATGCCCTTATTAAAGAAGATCAGTGAAACTTCTGGGGCTCCTGGCTTTGAAAAAAATGTCAGAAAACTATTAATCGAAGAATTAAAAGATATCGTTGATGATTACTATGTCGATAACATGGGTAATCTTATCACTATCAAAAAATCCAACACTGCAAATGCAAAGAAGTTTATGTTTGCTGCTCATATGGATGAGATTGGATTTATGGTAAAATACATTGATGATAATGGGTATATCCGTTTTCAAACTTTAGGAGGTTTTGATCCAAAAACTCTTACATCTTTAAGAGTTAAAGTTCATGGAAAAAAAGATCTTTTAGGCGTTATGGGTTGCAAACCAATCCATTCAATGTCAGCTGCTGAACGTCAGAAAGTGGTTACAAATGAAGAATATTTTATCGATTGTGGCCTTTCTAAAGAAGAAATAGAGAAACACGTAAAAATTGGAGACTCTATTACAAGATGGCAAGAGGTTGAAATGATTGGAGACCTTATTAATGGTAAATCTTTAGATGACAGAGTTTGTGTCTATGCACTTGTCGAAGTGATGAAAGCACTAAAAAATCAAGACGTACCTGTAGACGTTTATGGTGTTTTTACAGTACAAGAAGAAGTTGGTTTAAGAGGTGCTCAAGTTGCTGGACATGGTGTGTCACCTGATTTCGGCATTGCACTTGACGTTACTGTTGCAAATGATATCCCTGGTTTATCACCACAGGATTACGTCACACAAATGGGTAAAGGCACTTCTATTAAACATTTTGATGGAGGGACAATTTGTGATAGACGAATGGTAGAATATTTGGAAACTGTAGCTGAGAAAAATGAAATTACTAATCAGCCTGAGGTTTTACCTTTTGGAGGAACGGACACTGCGAATATCCAAAGAATGCCGAAAAATGGATCTATCGCAGGAGCCTTATCAATTCCTATGAGATATCTACATCAAACTACAGAAATGGCACACCCTACTGATGTAGTTGCAATGATAGACTTATGCGTTAAGGCTGTCACAGAAATTGATAGTATCGTCATTAATGATTAGAACTTCAATCTAAATCAATACATTTAAAGCAAGGTTATATTTTAATATGGCCTTGCTTTTTAATTACCATAAACTTGCTGCTTTATTTATTATTCCATCCAAAACTAGTTGTAAAAACAAAGTCTAGCTCCTTTCCTACTTCTGCTGGATTAGTATCATAGTTCATTGAATAACTAAATTTCAAATAAAGATCAAATGGTAGATTATATTTAAAGTTTGTATTTCCATCACAACGCCAACGATCCGTTTCGGTTATACTTTTATAGCCAACTGCTTGAACATAGATATCGATATCACCTACATCAAAAATATTAATTTGGGTACCTAAAAATGTCTCTATTGATTGATTTGGAGGAGAATCATTGGTAAAGCTTTCAGTAAGGTAGTTGACACCTAATGTCATACCCCAATTCGCTTTATTTGTATGAACTAAATACTTTCCTGAACCCACTTGTAATGTATAACGAAGATCAATTGATTGCTCAGTATTCGTTAAAATCCCATTGTTTAATATTAGAAAGTAATCCTGTTGTAAAAAATAAGCAAAGGCAACATTTGCATTATTACGTTGAATGGGATCCACATCATCTTGTGTTGATGATAGATTGTCCATTGTAATTCCAATCTGATAAAAATTATTTGTGAAATTTAAATTGGTTGAAGCTGTTATTTGAGACAAATGGTTCGCTTTTGTAAAACTGAAACCAAGGTCTACTCCACCTTGTAATTTCTTGTACATTTTTGAATGTACTTGCTGTAAATGAACAAGATCCTCTAAATCTACTTTATGTGAGATATATTGACTCTGGATCGTCACAGAGTCGTCAATCACATCTCTTAAATTACCTATGAAATGATTGCCATTTTCAAGTGTGATAATAAAATCAGTCTTAGATTGAATTCTTTTTAAGCCTTTCCATTTGACTTGAAAATCACTGTCGCTGTATTCTGTTTTGATCGTAAAAACACCTTTATTGAAAGATTTTATTTCACCGATCATTACGTCTCCATTATTGAATGTAAGCGTATCCAAATTCGTTTGTCCATTTATTTTTACTATGGAGAGAAATAAAAATAATGTAAATAAAAAAATAGGTTTCCTTTTCATGGAAGTCAAAAAATAAATCATACACTTATCAGTAGAATAAGCATATAAAAAAACACGTCATTTTGGGTGACGTGTTTTTCTTTATTTATTTTAAAACTTCTATAATCTGTTCATCTGTGAGTAATTGTTGCTCTCCGGTTTCCATATTCTTTAGAGAGAACTTGCCTTGGGCCATTTCATCTTCCCAAGCCAAAACAACAAATCCAATTCCCTTTTTATTCGCAAAATTCATCTGCTTTTTCATTTTGGCGTTATCTGGATACAACTCAGCACTGATCCCTGCCGTTCTTAACTTCTGAAGTAGTGGCAAACAATAATCTCTACCAGCATTATCAAAGTTTGTAATCATCACTTTGGTTGTTTCAATTGCTGACTGAGGATATAAATCTAATTCCTCAAGAACATCATAGATTCTATCTACACCAAAAGAAAAACCAACACCAGAAAGGCCTTCAACACCAAATACTCCAGTAAGGTTATCATATCTACCTCCACCGGAAATAGAGCCCATATTGGCATTATTAACTTTCACCTCGAAGATCGCACCAGTATAATAAGACAAACCTCTAGCTAATGTAACATCGAATTCTACCTTTTCAGTTGGAACTCCCATTACTTTTGTAAAATTAAATACTTCTTCTAATTCTGAAATTCCTTTTAGGCCAATTTCAGAAGATGCTAAGAAAGTTTTCATTTTCTCTATACGCTCTTCTGTAAAACCTGACATTTCATAAATTGGTAAAAGCTTACTCACTGCATCTTCTGTGAATCCTCTTTGCTCAACAAGTTCTTGGTTTACTTTATCAACACCAATTTTGTCTAGCTTATCGATGGCTACACATAATTCAGATTCCTTACCGTTTTCACCAATCGCTTCTGCAATACCTGTAAGTACCTTACGGTTATTTAACTTGATGGTGTGATCCGTAACCTTTAAGTTAGTTAAAGCCTCACCCATCATAGCTAAGATCTCTGCCTCACATAATAATGAGTCAGTACCTACTACATCCGCATCACATTGATAAAACTCTCTATAACGACCTCTTTGTGGTCTGTCCGCTCTCCACACAGGTTGCACTTGATAACGTTTGAACGGGAAACTAAGGTTTCCATGATTCATTACAACGTATCTAGCAAAAGGTACAGTAAGATCATATCTTAGACCTTTCTCAGAAATTTTAGGTAGCATAATCTTTGCTCCCTTTTCTAAGTCTTCAGCTTTTACCTTTTTAAGGTAATCTCCTGAGTTGACAATTTTAAATAAAAGTTGGTCTCCTTCATCACCATATTTACCTGTTAAAACAGATAAATTCTCCATAGTTGGAGTCTCTAAATTCTGAAATCCATACTTTTTATAAACAGTCTTAATAGTTTCTAAAATATATGTTCTTTTGGCCATCTGTTCTGGTCCAAAATCTCTTGTACCTTTAGGAATAGTAGGCTTCTGCTTACCCATGCTTTGTGTATTTTAATTTTTGATGGTGCAAAAATAAGGAAGTTTTTATTAAGAGTTAAGTCTTATGACTTAAGATTTATTTGTTGCAAGTTAAGTATTGGGTTATAGACTATTATTTTTAAGAAAATGAGACTTCAATAGGTAATAAAAAAATTAAGAGTTAACACCAATGTATTAACTCTTAATTTTTTTATTACCTCATCCTAGTTCTTTTAATGAGGTAAGGTAAAATAACTTGATCAATATCTTTTTTACTATCTACTTCTACATAATCAATTTTGTATTGACCACATTTCACATTCAAATCGTGATAGAGTTCTTGGATAGTATTTTTATATTTTTCTCGAATTTGTGATGGTCTTAATTTCTCTTTCTGTCCTGTTTCCACATCTACAAAAACCATTGGTCTTTCGGGAAATTCTAGTTGCAATTCCGTAGTATGATCAGCAACATGAAACAGTAATACCTCGTGATTATTATGTTTAAGGTGTTGTAATGCAGCGAACATTTCATCACGATTACCCATCTGTCCCATCATATCTGAAAAAATAATCACTAATGATCTTTTATGAATCGTTTCAGCTACTTGATGAAGCACCTTAGCAATATGAGTCCCTTTTTGAGTGGGAGGTTTCTCCAACATCTGCTGAAGCTTTACAAAAATTTGATGTATATGAGTTTTGGTAGATTTTACAGGTGTAATTTCTTCTATATCATCCGAGAATGTACATAAACCAACAGCATCTCTTTGCTTTTGTAGCATATAGCCTAAAGAGGCCGCAGCTAGAGTACTAAAAGCCATCTTATCGTAAGTTTTATCCGGATAATACATCGAAGGAGAACGATCCAAGATAATCATAGCTCTTAAATTTGTCTCCTCTTCATATCTTTTTGTAAAAAGCTTATCTGTCCTTGCGTATACTTTCCAATCTATATGACGAGTACTTTCTCCTGGATTATATAAATTATGTTCCGCAAATTCAACTGAAAAACCATGATAAGGAGATTTATGTAATCCTGTAATAAACCCCTCTACCATTTGTTTCGCTAAGAGTTCTATATTGCCGTATTGGCGGATGGTATCAAAAGAAATTTCTTGTATCATATTTTGATTGGTAGATATAGTTATGTCGAACAACTCGAACCATTAAATATTATAATGGTTAAAGAAGTTACAAATGCTTTTTGACAAATGCACCTTTATATCCTTTAGATTTCACCTTTGAAACATTTTTCTTTGCTTCTTTTTGTGAGAAATCTCCATATAACAAACGATAAATTTGTTTACTATTAGACCACCCCGATTGAATATATACTTCAGTTAACCCCTTTTTATTTGCAGTTTTTCCGGCATTAATAGCTTTCTTCAAATCGCTATATGATGCCATTTGTATACCATAACCATTTTTGATCTTTTTTGATGTTCCCCATATACTATATGTGCCAGGAGCTCCATAATTAGAGTTTTTTGATGTGCTTGTTGTTGTTGTAACTGTAGTTGGTTTGGGCTTTTTATCTTTCTTAATATCTTTAGAAGTAATGGCATCGGATGATCCACCACTTGTACCTTCTTTTACTTTTGTTCCTTCACCATTGATATAAAGGATTTCAATTTCGACATTCGCAATCCCATCTTGAACCATATCTATCTTAACAGCCGCTGCTTTTGATAAATCTAAAATCCTATGTGATTTAAAAGGTCCTCTATCATTTACCCTTACAACAACCCATTGTTTATTTTTAAGATTGGTTACTTTCAAATAAGTGTCAAACGGAAGCTCTCTATGTGCACATGTAAAGGCATACATATTGAATCGTTCACCATTTGCAGTTTTCCTTCCATGAAATTTATTTGCGTAGTAAGACGATTGTCCTGTTTTAGTATCTCCTACTTTTTTTTGTCCAAATGTGACAATGGAGATCAATAAGAAAGTTATAAGCAGTAAATTCTTTCTCAAATGCATCATTAATGAATACGTTTATTTAATAAAATGCTTTCGCAATTCTTTTGTTGAAGTTCCAATACTTTTAAGCAATTCTAAAAGTGGTGAAGCATCTTCCTTATCCTCAAAGTTACCAATTAATAATCGATATACACGATTACCTTCAGACCAACCTGTTTGGATATATAGTTTTGAAAATAAATAGTCTTCTCTTAAAGTGTGAGCTTGGTCTATTATAAATTCAATATCGTCTGATTGAGCATATACTATACCATAACCCGTAATATCTGCAATAGATCCATCTAGATGATGAGAACCATCTGATTTGAAAAGAGATACATCTACATTAAAACCAGAGTTTTTTAGTCTTTCTTGTTCAGCTAACTGTTTTTTCCTTTCCTTTTCTTTCTTTTTGCGTAGCGTTGCTGGGGTATCAACGAGAATCACCTCAACGGTAACCGTTTGTTTCCCTATCATATCTAGCTTTTGCCCAGCTGCATAGGTCACATCAAGTATACGTTGTTGAGTGTATGGTCTGTCTATGATTTTTAATTGAACTATTTTCCCATTATCTACATTTCTTACGCTTACAATACTCCCAAAAGGATAGTGAGCATGTGCTCCTGTCATTGCGTTCTTATCATATTTATAACCACCTTCTGTGATTCTACCATTTCGATCATCTGGATAATAGGATGCTTCACCTATTTCAGTATGACCTATGGTACTTATAGTTTGGGCGCTCGTGAATTCAGAAATACAAAAAAATGATAATAATAGGACAAATACTTTCAATTTTTGATAGGCTTGTTTGTTCATTGAAATTTAAACGAACTTTTAAGATACGAAAAAAATTCACAGATCTTGAATTTTTAAAATAAAGTATAAATAAAGTGCATTTTTTTCCGAATTAGCTTGCATTTTTTAAATGTTATATAAAAATTTAAGACGTAATTGAACTAAAAGATAAGGATTGTGGAAGAGAGAAGAGAAGAAATCTTTTCGAGAAAAGTACGTGCCGGAAAACGCACCTACTTCTTTGATGTTAAGGCCACTCGTTCTAACGACTATTACTTAACAATCACGGAAAGTAAAAAACGCTTTAAAGATGATCAGCCTGTATTTGAAAAACATAAAATTTTCTTATACAAAGAAGACTTTGACAAATTTGTTGATGCTCTTGGAGAATGCGTAGATAAAGTGAAGAATGATCTTCTATCTGACTACGACGACTACAATGAAAGCACTGACAATGATTACCAAAGTGAGCCACTAGACAACGATTTGTCTTATTAATGAGCAACTAGATGTAATCTAACAAGGCTCTCGTTTTTAATTAAGCGAGGGCCTTATTATATTTAAATAAGGGAGTTTTAAATCAATACTTAAATCCTACTCCCTGTTTATTACTCCATCATCAAAAATGTCCGACAAGAACAATACTTCATTCAAAGAAATTGCTTCTGTAGCCAAGTTCTTCAGATCGTTTACCAATTTAATACTAGCAATTGGTGGTGTTTTGGTTTTCTCTTGGTTAGCTGTACAACTTCAAGATGTATTAGCCTATCTAATTATTTCTTTAATAATATCATCAATACTACAAACACCAACAAACTACCTTGCGAACCTTCATGTATTTGGTTATCGTTTTCCAAGACCATTAGCTGTAGTATTTTCATTTATACTACTATTCGCCATCATCGGCTTATTTGTATTCCTCTTCTATCCATTAATCAAAAGTCAGATTGGAGTATTATCTGAAAAGAATCCATCCGAACTTGTCAATGTAGTCGAAGGTCCCATTTATATCATGGAGGATTTGATCAGGAACTATATCATGCCAGAAGCGAAACAAGGTTTCTTATTGAATCAAGTACTAGAAAATATCAATTCATTAATTAAAAGTGATTCAATTAAGAACGTCATTAACGGGTTGATATCATTAACAGGTAATTTTGCTGTTGGTACAATGGCCGTATTATTTATTACGTTCTTCTTTCTAAATGATCCAGGGCTATTCAGAAGACAAATAATCACTCTAATTCCAAATAAATATTTTGAAGTATCTATATCTGCAATTATAAAAACTGAAAAACTGCTTTCTAGTTATTTACTCGGATTATTTCTACAGATGTTAAGTATCTTCTCTATTGCTACAATTGGACTAAAAATCGCCAATGTGGAGTATGCCATTACTATTGCAGTTTTTGCAGCTGTAGCCAACCTAATCCCTTATCTTGGGCCATTTTTAGGTTTTACTTTCGGTATGTTTGTCGGAATTTTGACAGATGATTCATTAGTCGAAATGGCTGATTATTTATTTCTTGGAGCTAAAATATTATCTGTATTCGCCGTTGTACAAGTTGTAGATAACGTCGCTGTACAGCCTATTATCTTCTCACGTAGTGTAAAAGTACATCCATTAGCCATTTTCCTAGCCGTCTTCATTGGGTCAGCATTAGGGGGTGTTCTAGGAATGGTTTTCGCTATTCCTACCCTTACTATTTTAAAAGTAGGATTAGAAGAATTCCTTTATGGTTATAAGAAATATCAAATATTCTCTACAAAGAAAAAGTTGAAACTACTGAAGAAAGATAGTTAGAAAATAAAAAAGCGTTTATTCATTAAAATCAATTTATGAATAAACGCTTTTTTGATGTCTCCTAAAAATATCATCTAAAAATGATAGAGACAATAATTTGTGTGGCTACTACCATAGGAAGTGCAGCTACTTGGAATATTGCTAGCAAGACAATGCTTGTGATGATCATAATATACCTTGGTTCATTCCCCTTCCAACCAAAATTCTTAAACTTTAGCGACACTAGAGGAATTTCAGCATTCAATAAAAAAGACATCACAATTGTTATCCCTAATAATAACCATTGATTCAAAATTACTTCTGAATACTGTGGATACATATCCATAATTAAAGGTAATGACCCTATTAGAATGGCATTTGCCGGTGTAGGAACACCAATAAATCCATCCGATTGTCTCTCATCTACATTAAAGTTTGCTAACCTAACAGCAGAAAATGCTGCAATAATATACCCTAAGTAAGGAACATATTCATGAAACACATCTGTCTGCAGTAGTAAATGAACCATGATCACTGCAGGTAATACACCAAATGTGACCATATCTGCAAGTGAATCCAATTCTTTACCAACAGGGGAAGACACTTTCAACATTCTTGCGGCAAACCCATCAAAAAAGTCAAAGCCTGCTCCTACTAAAATCATAGATGCTCCTAAAATTAGGTTACCATCAAAGCAGAAGGATATACCAAGACAACCACTCAATAAGTTGCAACATGTAATTGCATTAGGTATATGTTTTTTTATCATATTAAATTAATAGCTTTAATTGTTCTACCCTCTTACAAAAGGATTACTTCTTTTCTCATCACCAATTGTTGTGAAAGGACCATGCCCTGGGTATACTCTTGTTTGGTCAGGAAGTTTATACATTACATTTGCTATATTATCCAATAAAGTCTGATGATCTCCACCAGGTAGATCCGTTCTACCAATAGAACCTTTGAATAAAACATCCCCACCTAAGGCTAAATCATCTTCCTTAGAGTAAAATACCAAATGACCAGGTGAATGTCCAGGAACATACAAGATCTCTAAAACTGAATCACCAAATGTAATTTGACCTTCATTCTCTAATAATTGATCAGCAGTAGATTCTACAAAACCTGGAATACCATAACGCATACAAGACTCTTTTCCTGACGCCAAAGTACTTACTTCCCCCTTTGGAATATATAATGCTACACCAAAAGTATCTTGACAATACTTATTCCCAAATACATGATCTAAATGGCAATGTGTATTTACAATTTTCACCACTTTTAAATCATTGTTTTCAATAAACGCTTTTAATTGAGATTGCTCAGAAGCATCATAACAACCGGGATCGACAATAACTGCTTCTTTGGTATCATCCCAAATTAAATAAGTATTCTCTTGAAATGGATTAAATGTGAAAGTCTGTATTTGTATCATATGAATATATTTTTCTCAGAATAAAAAAGTAATAATTAACTCTAAGTCCATAAGAACCTATGAATGATTATATTTGTCTACAAATTTACAATTAGAAATTTAGTATGACAGATCACATCGATTATTTAATCGTAGGGCAAGGACTTGCAGGGACAATTTTAGCAGAAACTTTAGAAAATAAAGGTTTTTCGTACAGAATAATTGATAATGGAGTCAAAAAAAACTCATCAAGAGTAGCTGGAGGTTTATACAATCCTATCACAGGGCGCAAGATGGTGAAAACATGGCTTTGTGATGACCTTTGGAAAACACTTGATGATTTTTATCCAAAATTTGATCAAAAATATAATACAACATCATTTAAACCTATCAATTTATATTTCCCATTCGATTCTCAAGAAAAACAAACCGATTGGATTAGTGCAAGTGCGGATGAAAAATATGATGGTTATATCGCTAAATTTCATGAAGACGGTTTATATCAAGATTTCGTAGAGCCAAAGTTTGGTGGAATGGAAATTACAAGATCAGGTTATGTTGACATTCCTATTTTTTTAGATGCTTTTCTAGAAAAAGCAAAAGTAGAAGGAAGGTTAATAAACGAAGAGTTTGATCACTCAGCCTTAAGCCATAATGACAATAAAATTGTCTATAAAAATATTGAAGCTAAACATATTATCTTTTCTGAAGGCAATAAAGTAGAAAATAATCCTTTCTTTCCAACGTTAGATTTTAGACCGGTAAAAGGCGAATTACTACTTATAAAATTCAAAAATGCCCGTTTCCACCATATTCTAAATAAGAATGGTTTTATACTACCTATAGATGAAAATGGTACTTGCAAGTTAGGTGCAACCTACGAAAGAGTTGAAGATATGGACTCCCCATCGGAAAAAGGTAAAAGACAACTTTTAGAAAAAGTAGATAATTTGGTAAATGATGAATATGAAATACTAGATCATTGGTCAGGTATTAGACCGGCTACTTTTGACAGACGACCTTTTATAGGAACTTCTGAGGAAAATAAAAATATTCACATTTTTAATGGGTTAGGTGCAAAAGGTGTATCTTTAGGCCCATATTTCGCTAATTTATTAATTGAACACATTGAGAAGGGAACAGAATTACCTAGAGATGTAAGATTAAATAGATTATCGAAACAGCAAAGAATACAAATGAATACTAAAGTATGAATACTCAACTGAATACTATATTTTCTAAACTTCAAGTTAAGTCAACAGTACTATATATTGTGATGTTGATTATTATACTTTCAGGTAGTATGGTCAAAGTTTTTATTGATGTTCAACAAGAAAAAGATTTCTTACATCAAGCAATTAAAAACTCCCAAGCATTACTTCAGTATAAAATTGCTTCTAAAGAAATAAAAAAGACAATTGATGAAGTAAGAAATAGTGGCCTTGAGTTATATAAATTCACTCACTCATCAGTATATTTTTTAAATGATAAAGGCACACCCCTTTATTGGATAGAAAATGCAGATGAAAGTAATATTCTTGAGAAGCATTCAAAAAATAAAGTCTCTTCTATCCTATTAGGTAGATTTAAAAAGAATAGGTTTAAGGAAAAAGAGATCTATAAAGGGTATTTCATTTCCAGAGTCAATGTTAGTGAAAGTAATGATCGCTCCATTGCATTAGTAATTAACCAATATGAACTTTGGCTACAGCAAAGCATCAACACTTTTCCATTAGCACTTCTGAGTATTATCTTATTTAGTATTTTTTACTTCAGTATAAATTCATCCAACAAAAATTGGGTGTATAAACCAGTAGGAAAACTTATAAAACACCTAGAGTTTGAGGCTCAAGGTATAAGTAGTGAACTTTCTAGAGAAGTTTCTGAAGATTGGCAAAATATATTTATGGAGTTAGAGCTTTCCAGAAATAACAACAATACTCTTCTAGCACCAGAGACTGAAGAGGAAGTAACTCAAAGGTATCATGCTCAATTAGAAGAGTTAAGGTGGGCAAAACAGCAACTAGAAAAATATCAATCAAAAGATATTGAACATGCTTCCCCTACCCAAAGTCATATCATTACTGAAGCTTTTGAAAATTCGACTATAGGAATTATGGTTACAGATCAAGATAGTATTCCTATATTTGTCAATAATAAAGCAAAGGAGATTTTAGGTAAAGGCATAAAACCAGAAACCGAAGAAGACCTCCTCGATGTTCGAAAAATTTATATCGAAGGAACTGATGCTGAAATTCCTTCAGAACAACATCCAATGATTTTAACTAAACAAACTGGACAACCTCAATTATCAAAACATATAGAAGTGTATAACCCAAATACTGGCTTTAGAAATGGCGTAAGTATTTGCAGTGTTAAGATTGATGAAGGAGTTGTTGTTAGTTTTGTGGTTTTGAAGTAAAAATCCTCAAATAAATGGATCCATTATATAACTTATTAATCACACCTATTTATTTATGTGTGATTTATTTTTTAATAGCACCATACTTTGCAAAAAAGTGGACAAATAAATACACTCGTAAATATTTTTGGTGGGGGTTACATGCTAAAATGATTGGTTCAATAGCTTTTTGTATAATATATCAGTTTTATTATGGTGGTGGTGATACGATTGAGTATTTTAAACAAGGTGGTATTATAGTAGATGCATTTTTTGATTCTCCAAATATTGGATATGAAACACTTATGTACAATGGTTCCAATATCAAAGGAGAAAATGCTCGTTACCTAGGTATGTTGTATATGAAAAAAAATAATAGTACTTGGCTCATGGTACAAATTTCAAGCATTGTACAATTTTTTTCATTAAAAACGTTTTATCCTACTTCTCTTTTATTTGGGTTATGGTCATTCCTTGGCTCTTGGAAATTAGCACAACTTTTTTGTAGCATTTATAAAGAAAATTATAAGTTAATATGCTTTTCAATACTTTTCATTCCCTCTTGTTTATTCTGGAGTAGTGGAATTATGAAAGAAACGGTCACAACAGGAGCCATTGGTTTTTTTGTTTTTTATTTCTGTAATGTTGCCTTTAAAAGAAAAGATTTATTTTTATCACTTATTTTTCTGATTCTACTCTTTACATTAATAAAAGTGGTAAAAGGAGCTACAATCTATGTTCTTTTACCTTGTTTAGCTTTATGGTTATTTTTATTTTATTTTAACAAGATACCTTTACTTGTAAAATATATTTTTTCATTTATACTAATCTCAACAATACCATTAGTTCTGCTTCTTATGATTCCTAAAATTCAAGAATATATTGAGAATAATGATGAATTTGTTGAAGCTCAAAAAACCATCAATGGTTTTCAAAGTGATCATGGAGGGGCATGGCGTAAAGGTAGAGGTCATGGAGGAGGTGATACTTCTGCCTATCATTTAAGTACAGCTGGAGATTTAAGCCTTTTAGGTATGTTAAAGTCTATGCCAGAGGCCATTAGTTTCACACTTTTTAGACCATTCCCTTGGGAAGCAAAAAAGGCTGTACAATTAATGGGAGCAGGAGAAAGTATTTTGTTTTTAATTTTAACAATATATGTTCTCTTAAAAGTTGGTTTAATAAAAACAGTAAAACAAACTTTCACAGACCCACACCTTGGCTTTGTATTGAGTTATGCTCTATTTTTTGGGTTTATTGCAGGATATATTTCATTTAATTATGGAGTATTACAGCGTTTTAAAACTCCAATGATGCCTTTTTATACATTATTTCTTGTTATACATTATCAGTATATTGTTAAAACAAAAAGAAAAAAATTATTCAAAAAAAGATAGAAAATTATCTTGATTCGATTGAACAGAATAATTTTCTTCAATTTTTTTTCTAGCTTCAATAGACATACTTTTTTCAAACGCATTTTCTAAAAATGTTGACAATGCATGATACCATTCCTCTTGTGAAGAACAGATAAAACCATTAATACCGTCATCTACAATTTCTATATTCACTCCCACTGGTGATACTATAGCAGGAATTCCTAATGCCATATACTGAAGAGCTTTAAAACCACACTTCCCCTTTGCCCAGATATCATCTTTCAGGGGCATAATACCTATATCAAATTGTATTAAATCTTGAATTTCTGTCTCTTTTGACCAAGGTTTATAAACAAGTGATTGAATAGGAAATTTAGGATCTTCATTCGAAATCATTCTAAACTCAAAATCATAGATTTTCTCCAATTTTTGAAATACAGGGATTAGAAATTCAATATATTGTGCAGTGGTTAATGTCCCTGTCCAACCAATAATTGGTTTTGTATTCTCCTTCTTATTAAAGAGTGAAGGATTATGGTAATTCTCGGTATCAATTGTAGTAGGATTAATGACTACATTCTGGTTATACTTTTTTGCATATCCTTTAAGATATTGGTTTCCTACACTAACAACAGAAGCCCATTTGATAATCCAATTCACCTTACCATACATCTTCAGTTTATTAAATTTTGCGTTATGTTCAGAATAGTTGGGTAACCAAATAGCATCATCAAAATCATAAATAACTTTCTTTCTTAATACTTTTGTTATGATAAACTCAAAAATAGGAGGTCCAATATGAGATGCTTCTCGATGGATAAATATCATATCAAAGTTACCTAATTGAAACATTAAACGAAATCGTTTCATAAAAGCATTTAATATAGCCAATACCTTCTGAAAAAAATATCCTGATTGGTGAAGAATTTTCCATGCATCTAAGGTTAAAAAAGAATGATATTCATATTTTATATCATTCTTTCTAATCAAATCTAAATACTGTTCAAATCGAAATCGCTGAGATGGAGCGATTGATGAAGGATAAGGAGCTAATATTAGTAGTTTTTTCACTTTGAAAGTAATTTTCCATAAATTTCATTATAAGCTATATCAGCTTTTGAAAAAGATCTATATTCTTCTGCTATTGCCCTAATTTTTAGATACAGATCTTCCCTGCTCATTGAGTTAATTATATTTTCAATTTCTAATAAATTCTGCAAATAAGAATGTTTATCAAATTTTCTCATAATTGAACCTATTCCATTTTTTTCTATCACTTCGGAGTCATCTGAAATATTTTCCGTAATCACTACAGGTAAACCCAAAGCTAGGTATTCTCCTGTTTTAATTGGTGTCCCATACCTCTTAGAAGGAACTGGAATAAAGGGTGTGAGTGCAAAGTCAGCCAGACCTATATAATCAGCTACCTCTGAATGAGGTACAAAAAACTTAAGTACTTTACCTCTACTTAGGCCTGCCTTTTCACACCATCTTAAAATTTCTTCTTCAGAATGATTATTCAACATCACCAATCGGAATCGATCTCCCCAATATTCTTCAGCTACCGAAAAGAAGTCAAAGACTTCTTGACTCAAGTAAGAACCGCCAAACTTACCTGCATAAACCCCAATAATTTTATCTTCAAGATTATATTTATTTAATAACTCTTTTCTTTTTCTGTTTGCATAAGAGAACTGATTAAAATCAATACAGGCAGGCTTTACATAAAAATATTCAAAATCTGCATTAAATTTTTCTTGTGCATACTTTCTCATCTCGCTAACACAAGCAATAGCTATATTAGAACGTTTAGATTGAAGTTTTTCAAGAGTCCATAAAATCTTAAAAGCTGTGCTATTTTTTTTCCATTCTCCTGCTTCTATCATAGGTTCTGCATGTGGTTCATAACTATCTAATATTAATATTTTCCTTGTCAATTTCGATAAAATATAACCAATTGCACCTCCTGGTGTACACCATGAATGAATGATTTTAATATTTTTTTTAAAACAGAAAACTATGAGTTTTAATAAAGTAATACCCATTTTGATCATCGAATGCATTCCAAACCTTGAGTAAGTAAAAGGTAATAACTCAATATTAAACTGACTTAAATAAGAATCAATTTTACTTCTTTCTTTTAGGTCAATTTTTTGATGTTCTTGTTCCAAGGTTAACAGATAAATCTTAGACCTTTCTGGTAAATTTCTGTTGATTATTTTTAAATATGGAAGAGTGTAAGTTTGTATTAAAGCATCATTATAACTCCAATATGTCGTTACTAGAATATTCATAAATTATTACAAAGCAAAATGAAAGCTAACTTTTTATATAAAAAAGGAGCAAGTAAATTAATTTACATCAAATTTTGTATATCACTTTAATTTTTTAATAACTTCATATCCAATTAGAGATTTAATTAATAAAATTAGAGAATTGATATTTAATCCATTAGATTTTAATTGTTTTAAAATATATCTAATTGACTGAGTTCTATTATTATCCAAATATGAATGAATTGCACAAAAATACGCACTATAACCAATTAATATTTTCTTATTATTAATTGATAAATTATCATTTTTCAAAAGCTTAGATAAAGCATTTTCTCTAGCTATTATTACTTTTTGATTATTTTCAGTCATTGACCTATTATCATGGTTTATCATATGAATAGTCACTTGATCAATAATAAATATTTCATTATTGATCAAGTTTTCGACTAAAAACATCCAATCTTCCATTATTGAGTACCTTCTATCTGACTCAAATAGTTGAAATTTCTCTTTGCTATTCTTAACGCAAAAATTACATGCAAAAGGATTTCCCTTGAGAACTACTCTATAATCATAACCACCTGACTCATATTTTTTTAAAGGAGAGTCGATAATGATATTTTTTTCGTTCACAATATTATATTTTGTTGCAAAAAAAATGTATTTTTGATTATTGATAATATTATTGTAAAGTATTTTTAAATGATTACTTAGCATTATATCATCAGAATCTAAAAAAACAATATATTTCCCTTTTGCTTTTCTTATTCCAAAATTTCTAGCTTCTCCCCTTTCTTCATTTTCCTTCCAGTAATATCGTAATTTGCTATCACCAAATGAATCTATAATCTCTTTCGTATTATCAAAACTACCATCATCTACAATGATTATTTCAAAATTATTAAAATCCTGTATTAATACCGATTCTAGAGTTTTTTTTATAAAATTTGCTCTATTATAGCAAGGAATTATGATTGAAAAAAAAGGGGAATTATTCATTTATTATTATTTTATATAAATCTAAATGTTTTTGAACTTTCACTTTATTGCTATAAATATTTAATGCGTCTTTACGGGCTTGAATTGAAAAATCTTTCATTTTTTGATAATTTTCTATTGAATATACTAATGCTTTTTCAATAGAATCACTTGATTTATAATCTACTACATAAGCGTTTTTCAAATGTTCAGCTGATTGTGCAGCATAGCCTGAAAGGGTTAAAATTTGTGGGCAAGCTGAAATCATTCCTTCAATTATATTAATTCCTCCTGTCTCAACATATTTTGATATAGGAACATGTAAATGCACATTAAAAAGTTTAAAAAGACCTATTGGATCATCTGAAAAGCCATGGTAAAATACATGATTTTTCAAGTCATACTTTAATATTAATTCATTAAATTTTGGTAGAAATTCGCCACCAGCGCCAAATATTAACAATTTTATATTTGGATATTTATCCTTGAGTCTAAATATAGCTTTTATTGCATATTTATGGCCTTTCCAAAATTCCATTCTTGCAATCATTCCAATTATAAAATCATTGTCATTAATTGCATATTTTCTTTTCAGATTAAAAACTCTATCATCAGAAATATTTTGATATTCTTCCTGTTTTAAACCATGATATATTTTTTGAATTTTTTCAGGTTTTATAGGCCAATTATTCTTAAGGTATTCAGCAGCAGTATCAGTAGTTGCTATAATATTTTTTGAGAGCTTAAATGTGAATAAATCAATAATTTCCTGTTTTTTACTTTTAAAGTCTTTCGCCCAACTAACATTTTCGCAAGTAGTTACAGTTTTAACATTTAATAATTTAGCAACTATTTGACCTATAATATTTCCATAAGGCAGACTAGTGTGTATTAGATCAACTTTATAACTTTGTAAAAAGTTATATGATTTTATAATATTTTTAAAGAAATCGTAGGATCCCTTATGATGTAAATAAAGCACATTTACACCAATTCCTTTCAAGTCTTTAACAAAAAAAGGTTCTTTTTTATTAAGTCCTATTACAATGTGATATTGTTCTATTGAATTATTTTTCAAAGATTCAGCATACCATAACCATTGTAATGACTTATCTATATGGGAAGTAAAAAATGCTAATTTCATTTAGATTTTCTAATTAAAGTTCTTAAAATTTTAATAAAAATAGAAGGGTATTTTAATCTTTGAAAAATAGTCTTTAACCCTTTTTCAGATTCAATCCATTTATGATTAAAATTTTTAATTATATAAGTAGCAATTCGTTTACTTTCAGTAAAATCACCTTCATTGTATTTGGATTTTAAATAATAAGACAAAAAATAAAAGAGTGTTTTCTTTTCATCAATATTCAATAAGTTTTTGTTCACTCTGAACTTTGAGAAGTTTATATTAGATTCACAAAGATTTAAATTCAGTAAAACATCTAAGATGTATTGACTTCCTATATCAATACATCTTTGAATAAATATTTCCCTCCAATCTTCAATAAATAAATCACCTTGGCTAATTGATTTACTTGATTTATGAAATCTGTATTTTGCAAAAACATCTTCTACTTTTATAAAGGAACATTTTAATGACAATCTAGAAAAAAGGTCATAATCCATTCCATATGAATAATTCGTATTCAAATATCCTACATTTAATAAGTATTTTCGCTTAAAAAAAGCTGATGGTTGTGAAAATGCCATTCCTGATAAAAATCTTTCTATAGATGGATTTGAATAACCTTCTTGATATTTAATATGCTTTCCCTTATCATCAATTTCTTCTACTACCCCATAGATAACACCTACATTATCTTTATTATTAAGAAAAAAATCATTTATCTTATTAAGTGTTCCTTCAACTAATAAATCATCACTATTAATCCAAGTAATTATTTCACCAGTTGCTTTTTGAAAACCTTTATTTATAGCATCTGACTGCCCATTATCTTTTTCACTGATCCAATAGTCTATATGGTTTTCATATTTTTTTATAATATCAACAGAATTATCAGTACTTCCTCCGTCTATTACTATAAATTCTAAATTACTATAACCTTGATTAATTATTGACAAAATTGTTTCTTCAATAAACTCTCCTTGATTAAAACTTGGTGTAATTATAGAAATTTTCTTAGTATCCATTTACATATAATTTATGACCATTTCTCTTTAAAAGAATTAATTTCCTTTGAAGTATAAAAGTACTTCATATACTTGGTATTATATATTTTATTCAATTTATGAGTATCGATTTTTAATTTATCATAAATTAAAGTAAAACTTTCATTCCCTTTTTTTGATTTTGAATTATTAGTGTTCATCAAAATTATATCCTCCCCAAAAAAATCTTTGAAGGCATTTTTATAAACTAAATCTAACAATTCTAATTTTATACATAGAATATCAAACTTCTCACTTTTGTAAATTTGATATCCTTTCATTTTGTCAAATTTGTATTTATAGATATCATAGTTTAAATATTTTTTAAATTCATATTCAAACCAATTTGATGTATATTCAAAGTTTGAATTTAATATATCGTTATATATAATGTCTATTGAAATATTTTCAATATCATCATATTTATAATTCCAATTTTGGAACATATCAGATATAGCTCTACTTACAGGTTCTCTTGTTAAAGTGACAATCTTTAACCTACACCCTGTAAAATTATTAATTACTTTTAATACCTTTTCACCTTTTATTATATTAATCAAAAAGACTTTATCTAGTTTGGGTAAAATCTTATATAAATAGTTATTAGATAAAAAATGAACATGAAAAACATATGAATATGGGTTATTTTTCTCTATTGAGTCAAAGACTGATGAAGAACCCACTTTACCCATTGTATAAACTAAAATAATTTCATTTTTTATTTTTAGATTATAAAAAACAAACCGAATAACAGACCTAAAAAATATAGTGATTTTTCTTAAAAAGTTTTTAATATTCATAACCAAAGTTTAAAATATCAGCTTCATAATGTTTATATATTAAATCTTTTGTTTTAATATTATAATAATTTTTATTATTAGTCTTATTAATTTTTAGTAACGAACAGAATATTGACAAATATTCACACACTTCCTCAAAGTCTTTATCTAAATTCTCGAACTTTCCAATTAAATCAACCCACTATTCCCCTATTTTATTTAGAATTATTCAAATTGATAATAATGAGAATTCAACTTCATCCAATCTCATGGATTCCTATCAAAGGCAAATTTAAAGAAATTATCAAACTCTTTTTCATTCAAAGAGTTTGATAATTCTGATAATCTCATATTTTCATGAAATTTTTCAGAGTGACATTTTATGTCAACTTTTTCTAAAAAGACTGAATATTTCTCTCATAAGGGCTATAACAATATTTTGATATTGCATTCCTAATAGAACTTACATTTGTTTTATCTACATGAATAAAATTAAACTTATTAAACACATTATGATAATGATTTATTTATCTTATCAATTTTTTCAGAATTTATTAAATAATTTTTTATTGACAACTCTAAAATCCGACCTTTAAAAAATTGTGTTTTTAGAAAATATATATTATCTACTTTATTTTTAGGTGACATCATGTATTTAGTTAAATTCCCTAAATATTTAAGAAAACTACCGAATAATAATTTAATTATAATTAATATATTACTACCAAATATTCTATATTTTGAATATGAGTACTCATAAACATCAAACCAAACTGACGCTCTCCCAAATTTAAGTTGAAGATTAGATAGATAATCCCAAGTCATCCTATTTGGTGATATCATATGTTTTAACTTTTGATCACCATTATAAAAAACTTTTTTTCCAAGTTTTCTAACTAGCCAACAAAATTCAACATCCTCACCTGAACTTAATGAAGTTGATGTTCTACCTACATTTACAAAAGAAAACCCTCTTTCTAATCCTTTATTTATGATATCTTTCTTAATAACCATACCGGCCCCCCATACAAAACCTCTTGTTTCAGTTACATCTTCACTTAGTTGAGAACCTTGTTTACCTACAGCATAATGTTTTTCATATTTACTAAACCAATTTGGAGGTGTTATCTTGTAGAATGGAAAGTTTTCACCTCCAGACACACCACAATCATGGTTTAAATTCATAAAACTAATAGATTTTTGAACCCAATCATCATGTAAAATATTATCGTCATCAATATAACCTAATAAATCATATGAAGCTTTTTTGCATCCTTTGAGTTTAGCATATAAAAGTCCTTGTTTATTCTCTTTAACTATTTTTAATGGCATACTAAAATCTCCCCAAAGCTTCTGTGCTTTTTCAACTGTTCTGTCAGTACTATTATTATCTATTAAGAGGACTTCGAACTTAATGTTTTGAAGATTTTTTTGTCTCTTTATTGCTTCTAAACAAACTTCAATAGTTTTTTCACTATTAAAACAACAAATAATTAATGAAATATTTTTATACATTATTATTAAGCTTTTTTATAAAATGAAATATACTTATCAGTACATTCTTTTATTTTAAATTTTTTAAATGCCTCACCTGTAATTCTCTTTTTATAATTATAATAGTTAAGATCATTCATATATTTATTTACTACATTGGCTACCTCTTTGATATTAACTTTTCCATCAGTAGAATTTTTAATTATATCCCCAGCTTGATTATTCGCTTCATCACATATCATTTTTGGAATTTCACCAATATCTGAAGCAATAATAGGTTTATTAAAATATAAATATTCAATGATTACATTAGGTACACTTTCTCCTTGAAAATAACTTAAAAGAAAAGCTAAATCGAAAATTTGAACATAATAAAGATAATCCAAAGGATTTGATTCAAATTGTAATAAATGAATTCCTTCTAAATGAGAATATTCTTTAACTAATTTCGATAAGTATTCTCCATCACCGATTAATATCAAACAAATTTCGCGATCAATTTCTTTTTTCAATAACTCGTATGACTGTAACAATAATTCCCATCCTTTTTCTGGAATTCCTCTTGAAACCATCCCAAGGATGAAAGTATCTTGACTTATTCCTAATTCTTGAAAAAGAACATCCCTTTTAGTTAATTTATAGTCTAACAAGTCTGGAATTGCTATATAATGTTTTTCGATTAATTGATCGTTTAAGAGATAATTTTTAATAGCATTATAATTTTTGTCTGCGGTATATATAATCCCATCTGAAGAATTAATGATAGTTCTATATTCTTTTTCTAAATTTATCTTTTCTTTTTTCTCATTTTTATTTAACTCATATTCACCATGCATGGTAATAATAAACTTAAAATTCAAATCAGTTTTAAGCTTACAAAATGACACAATTTTATCAGATGCATACATGTGACTATTAATAATATTAATATTATTAATCTTTATAAATCTTTTAAAATAAAACTCATTTATAAAATCCCTGAATCTAAATTTAAAACCGAATTTCAGAATAATTGCATTAATTTTCCATATAAAAAATAAAACAACTGGATTATATGAAAAAGTATTAATAGATACTCTATCCTTATAAGTATCAAGAAGACCCTTATTTACAGCTTCAGGATTATGATCATAAACATATACTTTTGTACCCAATTCCTTTGATAAAGATTCCGCAAGTCTTAAAGCATACATTTGTGCACCACCCAAATGTAAATTTGTTATTGATAATAAGATATTCATTAAAAAACCTTCTTATTTAATAATTCATTAAGTTTAATATTATGATTTTCAAAATAATCATCTAATAATAACTTAGATTTTCCATCAATTTCAGCTGTATAATTTCCTTTTAAATAATTATTATTAATCACGTTCTCATCTAATTGAGAAAAAGGAATTTGAATGAAATCAAGAAGTTTTTCCATTTCTTCTTTAGTATTATTGATAAAATCTGAATAATTTATAACATGAACCTGAGACAGGTCAAAGTAGTTTAATATTCTTTTTAAATGTATATGATAAATTCCATGATATACTACACCAGGCATATCATAAATATAATTTTCAAGATCAATGGAGTTAAGTTGTTGAATTTCAGTTTTAATTGTCTTATGAAAATCTGAAATTGAGCTAAATCTCAACCACTTTTCTTTATATTCTTCAGTTAACCTATTGTAAAAGAAGGGAAATTTTAAATTTTGCTCATTATTATCAAAAATATTTTTAAACATATTCCAAGCAGAATATGCTCTATCAACAGGATCTCTTAGTAATAAAATAAGCTTCATTTTTTCATTTACTTCAAAGGCTCTTTTAGGAAAGTTTTGATTTACTAAATATTCAGGTGATGCTTCAAAATATTTTATTTCTCTATTGAAAGAAAATTTAAATTCATTCACATAGTTTACAATGGGTTCATTTGTTATAAGAAACTGACTTTCCTTTCTTAAGGAACCTCTTAAGTTTTGTATTGAATTTAAATAATAATACAATGAGGTAGTCCCTGACTTTTGTGCACCTATAATAACAAAATCAGGAAATTTAGTACCTAGATATAAAGATTTAAGTTTTGTTTTTAAGTTCATTACTTTTCTTATTGTAATATTTATTTAATAAATTATAATTGTAATTTATATCGCAATTCAATAACTCTTCTTTTTCGATAGTTAAATCGTCATATTTTTGTATAATTTTCACCTTAGGCTTTATATCTAATATCCCGCTCAGTAATTCAACGATCTCGACTACATTAATTTTATTATTCAACAGTATATTTTTAATTATGCTTTCACTAGCCAAAATTAGAGGTTTACAAATTCTTAAAACATCTTCTACATCAATTAAATATCTCACGGAGTTTGAATACACAAATATTTCGTTATTTAATTCAATTTTTTCAACAAAATAATTCACTATTGTTTGTTTATTTGTTGTTTTTCCTACGACATTGGGAAGTCTAAATATTCTATAACTACTACATCTGCTTGTAATTAAATTTTCTAATAAAATTTTATGTTGTACATATTTACTATTTGATAATGCTTTATTGTAAATACTACAAGTACTAAAATATACTATTACGGAATTATGGTATTTTGATATTACATCCTCGAGCAATCTTTTTTCACGTAAAAATTCCTCATCTCTAGTTTCTCGTGAATTTGATACACCAGAAGCAAAGATTACTATATCTTCTATTTCATTGTATTCAATGAAAGCTCTTGCTAACATTCCATTACCTATTATCATTAAAATTTGGTATATTTATTTTTTTAATAATTGATATCATGAATATAAAATTCACATACATAATCCTTTTTTTAGCAACAATAAACACATTTTGTTATTCACAAAATATAGCAAACGATTCTATTGCTTTATTAGAGTTTTATATTGAAAATCCGAATAACACTTTAAACTGGGACACCTCTAATGAACTGAAAAATTGGGAGGGAATAACTATAAAAAATAACAGAATAATAGAAATCAGTGTAGTGAATAAAAATACTCCTATTTTCAGTGAATCAATTTGTAATATAGACAGTTTAATATACATTAAATTCAACAATACAAAAATAGAAAACATTCCATCAAAAATTAACATGCTTCATCATTTAGAACGATTAACACTATACAACAATAGAATTACTACTATACCGCGTACATTAGTTGAATGCCCTAATTTGACAAGAATTTCTTTAACAGCAAATGACATTAAATCAATACCATCAAGTTTTTCAAACTTTGAAAATATACAAAGCTTTTTAATTGACAATAACAACTTAGGCTATAGTGGTCTAGAAACACTCCCTAATTATTTTTTCTCCAATAATGTAATTACATATTCAACACAAAATACTATCTCAAGTGACACTACATTCTTTTATAATAATACCACAGAACTATTTGCACCTGATTCTGCTGTCAATAATAGTTATCAATGGTTTAAAAATGGACAATTAATAATTAATTCAAACAGTAGATCAATAATTATTAATGAAAATGCTGAATTTTATGTTGTTATTAGTAATAATGATTTCAGCCAACTCAACAATGTTACTTCTGGAAAATATTCAACAATAAATGCCGGACCCTTTTGGACAGATTCATTAGCACTAGAAAGTTTATCAAATAATAACCCAACCAATAATTTAAACTGGAGTTCAACACTAAGAGTAAAAGATTGGAATGGAATAACCCACTCAGGTTATCTTGGTGACCAAGTTACTGCAGTAGATATTAATAATCAAGGTTTACATACAATACCTAGTGACATCCAAAATCTAACAGGCTTAGATTCACTTATATTAGAAAATAATTATTTTGTTTTCGATGATTTATATTCAACACAAGGGTTAACTCCTTCTATGTTGTTTACTTATTCTCCACAAGCGAATTTAGGAGAAGAATTATCAATTGGTTTTACTAATGATTCAATCCAGCTAAGTGTTGATCCAGCAATAACAAATAATTCAGGAAATAATATATATGATTGGTATAAAGATGGAGTTCTTCTTTTTGAAGACACTTTAAGAACTATAAAAGTAAAAGACGTAGGTATATATCACTGCGAAATAAGAAATAATGACTTTAGTGAACTCACATTATATCAAAACAATATTTTTATCTTTGATCAGAATCTTTTTGACCAAGACTCTATTATTGTTAGAAGCATTGCTGAATTAAATTCCGATAACACTTTGGGATGGGATTTAGACCAACCTCTATCTACATGGACAGGAGTTACTTTTAGAGGTGGGAGATTACAGTCTCTACAACTAAACAGTAAAAATCTAGAAACTCTCCCAGCAAATATTGGAGACTTATCATTGATGGAAAGTTTAGAGGTAAATAACAATAATATCACATCAATACCAATAAGTATTAATCAATTAAGTACTACTCTTAAGTACCTTGATTTTTCAAATAATAATATATCCGAATTACCCGTTGAGATCTATGAATTAACTGCTTTAACTGATTTTATATTTAATAACAATAATATCACAACAATAAGTGATCAAATAGATAATCTAACCATGGCAGGCCACATCAATGCCTCAAATAACTTTCTAACTTTTGATGATTTATTGTTAATTAAAAATGGAATAAATCCTCCATCATTTGAGTATGCACCACAAGGAGCTGCAGGCGAGGAGCAGTATATTGCAACGGCTGGTATCATTTCAATTTCTGTAGATGACTCTATCGATCCAACAATAACTAATAACTTATACCAATGGTATTTTGAAAACGATTTAATTATAGGAGCAACGGACAAAGAGTATTTAGTAAATAATCAATTTGGTACTTTTCATGTCCTCATTAATAACAATGAATTACCAGATTTAACCCTCATCACTTCAAATATATTTGTTTCACCTGATGAAGTAAATCCAAATGACTCGCTTGCACTTATAACTTTAATTGATCAAAATAGTCAAAATACCATCAATTGGAATATTACAGATCCTGTTGGTACATGGGAAGGAGTTATTGTTAATGGAGAAACAAGTCAAGTTGTATCTTTAGATGTGTGGAGTAAAAATTTAGATAATTTCCCCGACGAACTTACTAAGCTTGATGAACTAAAGTCACTAAATATTGCAAATAATAATATATACACATTACCGGATAATATGGGTGATTTACAAAACTTAGAATATGCAAATTTCTCAAGTAATCACCTTCCCTTTTCTGAATTAGATAAAGTTTCTATCAATATAAGTAATGGTAGAGGTAATTTTGTTTATTCCAATCAAAAGTATATTGGAGATGAAAACACTTCAGTTACTCTTGAAAATGGGTTCAATTATATATATATACCAAATGACATAATCACTGAAAATGATTTTTACCAATGGTATAGAAATGGCGATGCTATTAATGGTGAAATTGGTGATAGTCTTAGAGTAAACAATACTGGTGATTATAATTATACAATAACCAATTCAAGATATATCAATACTCTTCTTACCTCATATTATATATCAGTTGATGGTGAAGTAACGAGTACAGTCCCCTACTTAGATAACCGAATTTTAATATACCCAAATCCAACATCAAATTATCTAAAAGTACAATCTCGAGATGATGTTAGGATTGTTGATGTAATTCTACATAATACTAGTGGTGTAAGACAAGAAACACCCTACAATTCTATTTCTACAACAGTTAGAGAACTTTACATTAAAAGTTTAACGAGTGGGTTATATATGGTAACTATTATTACAAATAAAGGTACAATAAGAAAAAAAGTTATTAAAGAGTAGTTTAATTACACCATAAATAGAAAGTCAAAATTTATTCAAAAAGGTTTGTTGACTTAAATAAATTATACCTTTACTGGAGTTAAATCAATAATTCTATCACACCCTTCTAATGTTGATAGTCTATGAGCAATAATAATTATTGTAAGATCATCGGTATGTGATAATTTATTAATCGATTCTGTAATTTCCTTTTCAGTTTCAGTATCTAATGCAGAGGTTGCTTCATCAAAGAATAATATCTCTGCATCAAAATATAATGCCCTTGCGATTCCTACTCTTTGTCTTTGACCTCCAGAAAGCTTTGTTCCATTCTCACCAATCCTTGTATGCACTCCTTCTGGGAGATTATTTGCTATTTTCCAAAGGCTTGATTTCTTTAACACTTGGTCAATTTTTTTATAATCTATATTCTTTTTCGAGGTGCCAAAAGCTATATTCTCCGCAAGAGATGCATCAATGATATATACTGATTGTTGAACATAACCAACCTTTTTAAAAAAAGCATCTTCGTATTCTGGGCCATAAATTTGACTGTCAATTCTATATTCACCTTTTGTCACTTTCAAAAATCCCAGAAGAATATTCATAATAGTTGTTTTACCAGAACCAGATGCTCCTATCAATCCTATTGTTTCTCCTTTTTTAATAACTAAAGAAAAATTATCAATAATATTAACTTTGTTATCAGGATAATGAAAATCTATTTTATCCAATATTAGTTCAACCTCAAAAGATATTTCCTTCTGAATTTCTTTTTGGTAATGTGTTTCTGTCTTTAATGGTTCTAGAACCTCAAATGTCCATTTATTTTGATTTAACCCATTAATATATGTCATCATTCTATTAATTGATGGCATAATTCTAAATCCTGCAATAGCGAATACACCTAATAATTGTAACAACTCTAACCTTGAATTAAGATAGTAAACGCCATAAACATTCATAACTAAAATTGCTAACATTAAAGAGGTCTCAATAACTCTTGTAGGTGCAAGATTATATATATTACTTTTAATATTTGTATTAGCAAGTGCGTCAACATCTTTTGTAATTCTATCTCGAAATTTATCTTCTGTACCTGAAATCAACACATCTACATACCCAAAAATACTTTGAAAGATATTCTGACTTAGTCTTGGGTTTACATCCCTCCTAACATCACTAATTTTCAAAGATCTTTTCTGAACATATTTAAAAAATATAAAAAATACTGGTATAACTATAATAACCAACAAACCTATGATTTGGATATCATAAATTGCAATACTAGAAACGATTAAAAATAATATAGCTAATTCATTAATAATATTTAAGACACCTAAAAATTGTTGATTTGCAAAGTTTTGAGTCGCTAGATGTATATTTCTAAATAAAATATTTGAATTCTTATCTTTAAAAAATAAAAAACCTTTTCTATAATAAATCTTATGTAGTCTTTTTGTGAAATCAGTATATAAACCCATTGCAAATTTACTTTGCTCCTTTACAATGAACATACCTCCAACATTCTTTATTGCTACTACTATAAATAAAATGGTAGTTAGCAAAACAATAAGTTGCTTATCATCAGTCAAACCAAAAGTAGTATAAATCCAATTTGCCCAAGTATATTTCTCAACCATATTATCTTCTAATAATACGGCAAATACAGGGAGCATAGCACTAAGACCAATAAGTTCTAGCCCGGAGTTAATAAAAAGAAGTATACTTACACCCACCGCTTTTAATTTTTGATCTTTTGGAAGAATTGATCGAATAAACTGGAGGGTTTGAAAAATGATTTTCATTTAAAAAATTCTTTGTACGTCGATAATGAAACAAAGGTAGAAAAATTTAGGTAATCACTAGTGTAAAAGAGACAATAGATAAGTTTCTACATATCCCTACAGATGATAAATTTTTAGGGTTAGTGGGGGTTATTTTTAATATATGATATGATTTCATCATAATTTTCTACCCATTTTTTGAGTGGTTGGCTATTGATCTTTTTTAATGCAGTATAATGGATTTTGTTATCTTTATTAATAAGAGACAAAAAAGATAAGATATTTGAATATTCCTTTTCATAATCAGAAAATAAAGATTCATACGTTAGTTTATATATATTAGAATATTGAATGAAGTGATTCTCTATATATTCTTTTTCTTTTTTATAATCCAACAAGTGTTGTAAAACCATTGGAGGAGAAAATGAAAAGGTCTTTTGAGATTCTTGGTCTACTTTGTCAGTAAGATAATTTAATGTTTTTCTAGCTTTTAATAATGAAATTATCATTGATAATGTATCCTCCCTATCAAGAAAAATGATCTTGATGTTATTTTTCACTAGGTATTTTAATACATATGGATACCTGTAAGCTTGTTCGAACGTCAGCCTAAACCCTCTTTTCTGATTCTTATTTGAATAATTATATAGAAATTTTCTTATTAAATATTCTAAGGGAAAATTAAATTTGACACGACTAATAATATTTCTATTGAAAAGGAGGCCTAAAGTTTTATATCGTCTATGTTGATTAATGAACACATTAAATGATTCCTCTTCCCATGAAACTTGATTGAAAATTTCAAAGTCAATCAAAGCATCCGTAGACTTTTTTAAAGTATACATTAAATGATTGGACCCTGCCCTCCCTGGAGTCAATACTACAAAATCATATTTCAATTTATTTTTCATTAGTCAAGTCTATCTTATAAAATAACATACATAATATCAATAACTGAATAAGCTTACTTGTTAGATAAATAAGTATAAATCTATTTATTGAGATGAAAAATAAACTTATCATACCCAATACAATTAAAACCTTCGTGAAAAAATTAGCCAATAAGACTTCTTTTACTTTGTTTAATCCATTTAATGTGGTTTCTAGATTAAAGATCAAAGGTTGAAGAAAAATGATAATGGATAATAAAGAAAACAACTCACCAGAAAAACTCCATCGACTACTAAATAGATATGTAAACAATTGGGCTCCATAGAAATTGAAAAAAATAGCTAATGGTAAAGTGAGTATACATATCAAAAGAAGTAAATAGTAAATATTTCTTTTTTCAAATTCTTCTTTAGATGAAGAATATCTAAAAATTACTTGCTGAAATAACTGAGAAAAAGTGCTAGAACCTTGATTCGCAAATGATTTAGCTTTAACGTAACTCCCAACGGTACTAACCGGATGAATATATTGAAGAACAATTACATCAAAATTATCAAATACATGGTCAGACACCTTTTGTAAGGTTCTTTGTGTAGAAAATTTTCTTAGATTCTGAATTTCTTGAAAATCGAAAATAAACCGTGGTAACCATTTTAATTTGAACCAAAGAATAAAATGTTGTAATGAATACTTTAAGATAAATTGAATGATCAATGAATATACACCTAATCCATTATAGGCCATCAGAATACCAATAGGTAATGAAATTACAATTGATAAACCATCTGAAATAGCAATAGCTTTAAAATTACTTTGTACGATGGCATACATCCTTACTCCTCTTCCAAACCCTGCTAGAATTAATAGGAAGCTAAGAAAAATATAATAATGAACATGATATTCAATAAGATTAAATATCCCGAAAATAAAACTTAAGAGATTAAAAAGAACAAAGAAAACGATTCCTAAAAACCCTAAACTCCAAAACACAGTATTTAATAGTTTTTCAGAGGGCTTTCCAAATTGAATGTAAGCTTCATTTAAACTTAAATCTTGAAGAATAGAGAAAACCATAAATACTGTGAGCAATACTCCAAATATTCCATAATCTTCTGGTGTTAATAATTTTGTCATCACAAGTGCATTACCTAAACTCATCAATTGAACGATAATTTTAGATGATGCTTCCCAAGATAAATTTTTTATTAACTGATTATCCACTTTGTTTATTTTGAATGACAAACAAAATTACTGTTTTTTTGGCTGATTGATCCTCAAAAAAGTATATTTGCTATTAAAATTGAACAAATATGAGCAAATCAGCATATATAACAAAAGAAGGAATGGAAGGCTTGCAACAAGAAGTGCAGGTTCTTTGGGAAGAAAGAAAAATTGTTACTGAAGCAGTTTCTGAAGCGGCAGCTATGGGTGATCGTTCTGAGAATGCTGAATATATATATGGTAAGAAAAAATTGAGAGAAATTGATGGTCGATTAACTTACCTTAGAAGACGAATCGGAAATGTAAAAGTTTTTGATCAAGAAATTGATGAGAATAAAGCAATGTTTAGTGCATTTGTCACTTTTAAAGATCAAACAAATAATGTGATGACTTTAAGATTAGTTGGACCTGATGAAGCTGACATCAAGAAACAATCAATTTCTATCGCATCACCAATCGGGAAAGCACTGTTGAACAAAACAATTGGTGATTCTGTAGATGTGATTACTCCTGCCGGCAAAAAAACTTTTACAATTCAGAAAGTTAAATATTAACTTCATCATAAGACCTGAATACTTCACCATCGACTTTTTTATTTCAAAACTTATTCAGTGTTCTTATCTTTAATGTCGAAACACATAACATAATTGTCTTAACAAAGACATCTTTATCAAGTAGTTGAAATAATAGAATGAACTTCAAAAAAATATATCTCGCCTTTTCTGTTTTATTTACGCTAAGCTTTACATCTAGTTTTGCTCAAGATTGGTATGTTCTTCATGTATCTGGCAATATTACTAATCCAGCTACTAATTCTGTATTACAGACTGGTGATATGATTAACGAAAGTACTTCTTTAGTTTTTGCTGATGCGAGTTCAAAAGCAATCGTTATTCAGAAAAGTAAGGGTAAGATGTTATTGGATGGCAGTAAGAGCCAAAAAAATGCTGATGGGGAATTTATGAGTATGGTTTCTCAAGTACTTTTTCCTGTTCAAGTAAATAAACAAATGAGTACTCGCCGAGTAACTTTTGGAAATGCCAATGATATTTCAAAATACTTTAATGGAGGTTCTTATGTCTTTATGGGTGACTCTGTGATTTTGGAAGTAGACAAATTACGTTATCCACTAGATGAAGAGCGTAAAATGGCGGTAAGATTTACCTCTAACAATGAACCTTACAACCGTTGGGTCCCTAATTATGGAACAGAAAATCAAATTATTATTGAACCAACAAAGCTTTTTGATGGGGTAAGTTTAGATAGTATTGATATGGTCGATGTTTATTATATCAATATGCAAAATGGAAAACCTAGTCCGAAACATGTTGGAAGTTTCCACCCTGTCTTTGTTGATGAAACAAAATTGAAACAAGAATTACTTTCATTAAAGAAGTTCCTTGTAAAGTATCAAGATGAAAAAGACCAAGCAGTTCGAGAAGAACTTTATCAATATGTTCTAGATATCTATGGAAAAGTTGACATTGAAATATTCAATCAATGGACAAAAGAAATGGAAATTATATAACGAAAAAGGTATTTGCTCAAACAGTAAATACCTTTTTTGTTACTGATCTATTATAATTTTATAAAAAATAATCTCTTAGAACCTTCTAGCATAAGAATTGAATTAATATTTTTACTGATAAACAGTTATCATTTTTTGAATTAATTCATAAACCTAACCTCTTTCATGTCTGATACGAAGAAAAAAACTTCAGATCGTATAATTTTTAGAATGCAGAGAAATAAACCATTAATGTGGGGTATTTCTTCAATTCATGCCATTATAATGATCATTGGGTTAATGTTTTACATGTCTATAGTATATGTAATGCCCGATGAAATTCTATTAATTGAGACCATGTCAATGGTCAAGAACACTTTATTTAAAGCAGAAGACAAACCTTCTAAAGACCGTTTTTTATTTATTAATTGTTCTTGGGAGAAAGATTTAACAGCAAAAAAAGATACTAATGACTTTGTTATTGGTAATGTTGATATTACAAATAGGAAGTCAGTCACTAAGTTCTTACAAACACTTAATCAAAATCCAGATAATCATGAATATGCTCTGATTGATATTCGCTTTTATGATGAATCTGACGATGATAGTTTAATGGAGGCTGAGTTTGCCAAGGTGAAGAATACTATTGTTTCCTATCATAAAGGTCCAGGAAGTGTTCCTAAATTCCCTGTGGTTAAAGTCCCATTAGGTTTAAGTGACCTTCAAGTTCAGGAATTAAATCATGAGGAGACTATTTTATTAAAGTACCATTTAATACAAGGTGACTCTTTAAAGTCTACACCTCTAATTATGGCTGAGAATATCCATAATGAGAAAATAGAAGAAGGATTTTTATTCAATAAATTTAGAGGGAACTACATCCTTAATGGATATATCTTAGACTACCCTATTCGACCTTATGACATTTTTGTAAAGAATGATTACATGTATCTTCAACTGAAAGAGTTCTTATCATTACCTCCATTTCTCACAGAAGAATACACCAAAGATAGAATTATCGTTTTAGGCGATTTCGAGGATCGAGATATTCATAAAACGATTTATGGTTTTATGCCTGGTCCACTTATTCTTGTCAATGCATTCTTAACATTAGAAAGAGGTTATAATAAAATCACTATTGGCTTCTTCCTCTTTGTCTTTTTATGTTTTACTTATATCTCTCATAAAGCATTAACATTCCAAGACCCTGTCACTGTTTTTATGGGTAAATTCTTTGATTCAGATCATTTCTTGGTTGAATTACTACAAGACTCTTTATTTTACCTTGTTTTCTTTGGTTTAATGTCTGTAGTTTCCTACACATTATTTAATATCCATATCACAGTACTTGTCTTATCATTTTATATGTATGCTGTTGAACAAGGACTTTTATTCTATAAAGAATGGATTGAAGAAAAAGATCAAGAGAAAGAAAAGAAAGAAGAATCCAAGGAGGTTGAATAATAAATACTTTAATTTCACTTACTTATTGGAGTAAAATCTATTCAACTAATAAAAGTCATGTTTCTATGAAGAAATAAGACATAAATTGAAACGAAATCGAAAAACAATAAACTATGAACAAAGAATTAAAAAGGGTGGCTATGATTGCCCATGATGGCAAAAAAGCTGAAATGGTTGGTTTCTTTAAAGATTATATGGACCTACTTTCTGGTGTACAAATTGTTGCTACAGGTACAACTGGTAGTCACTTAGTGAAGGCAGGATTGGAAGTAGATTGTAAACTTTCAGGTCCAAAAGGTGGTGATGCTCAAATTGCTGCGATGGTAGCCGAAGGAGATGTAGATGCAGTATTTTTCTTTAGAGATCCACTTGGAAAGCACCCACACGAACCAGATGTACAAATGCTGATGAGAGTTTGCGACCTTTATGATATTCCTTTAGCTACTAATCCAGCTTCAGGAAAATTAGTAATGTCTGGACTTAAGCAATTAGTGGGGCATAATTAACAATACTATCAATAAAAGTCATTTCATTGCTAAGGTATTACTAACATATCTTAGCAATGAAAAATTAATATGAATAATAAAAGCATCTATTTTAAAAATCTTGACCTCGTAAGGTTTATTGCAGCGATAATGGTTTTATTTAACCATACAATAATTCAAACCTTAGAAAGGTTTTACCAAGAAAATACAACTCTACTTATTATACTTAAAACATTATTCAATGGTGGTACTGGTGTTTCTATTTTTTTTAACTTAAGTGGTTTTCTCATTACTTTTCTTATCATAACTGAAATTGATTATAAGGGGAAATTAAATTTAATTCATTTTTATATTAGAAGAATATTAAGAATATGGCCACTATATTATGCTGTGCTAATTATTACATTTATTTTACAACCAACGTTAAAAGGTTTTTTAGGTATAGATAATACTCTCAAATCAAATAGCTTATATTATTTCTCCTTTTTAAGTAATTTTGATATTATTAATATTTTTGATAATTTTTTTGGACATAGTGCAATGTCTCAAAATGTTACTTGGTCTGTATCGGTTGAAGAACAATTTTATTTATTATGGCCATTAATTTTCTTCTTACCAAGAAAGTCTTGGATTTACATTATTCTTTTGATAGGAATGTTTTCTTTGAATTTTAGACACAATAACTCCGGAAATCCTACAATATTATATTTTCATACTTTTTCAGTTCTTATTGATTTAATAATTGGAGGGTTAGCTGCATTAATAATTAAAGAATTTGATATAGTCTATCGTTTATTTCAAAAGACTAATACTGCGTCACACTTAACAACCCTATCTTTTATACTGTTTGTCTTATTCTATGGAACGGAATTTATTTTCGGAGAATATAATCCTATCTTTGGAAGATTAATAAAATCTATTCTTTTTACGTTTTTAATTGCTTCACTAGCGTTAACAAAAAAGATATCTTTTTTAAGTTTAAATGAATCAAGTATTCTCATTAAAATGGGTAAAATAACTTATAGTATTTATCTACTTCACCCAATTATAATGAACTTTATCGATGTTTGTCTACGAAATACCTTATATAAACAAAGTTTTACTAAATCGTTATCAGTTGACATTACAATAATATTTCTCACATTTATTATTTCTTGGTTTAGCTATCAATATTTTGAGCTTTTTTTTTTAAAACTAAAAAGGTTTTATCGTTAAAAATTACCCTACCATAACATGAGCTTCAGGATATTTAAAGGAGTTCGTATTTACAGTAGAACTTAATGCTAAGGCTAAAGTAAGTGTTCCTACTCGACCAATATACATGGATAAGATTATCACCACCTTACCAATTGATGACAACTCGCCTGTAATACCCATACTTAAACCTGCTGTTCCAAAAGCTGATATTTGTTCAAATATTAAAGGTAGAATATCAATATTTGGATTATCTAACTCAGTGATACTAAGAATAAATAGAGCTACCATATTATATATTAAGGCGAACATAAAAATTGAATATGATCGCTTAATGTTATCGTCTGATATTGTTCTTTTTCGCACCACTATTCTTTCTTGTCCTCTTATTATACCAATAGAACTAAGCAATAACAGATAAAAGGTACTACTCTTTATACCTCCACCTGTTGAACCAGGCGCTGCACCAATAAACATTAAGAAAATCATCACAAGAATTGTAGCCGGTCGCATACTTCCAAAATCCATTGAGTTAAAACCTGCCGTTCTAGTAGTTACTGATTGGAAAAAAGCAGCTATAAGCGATTCTACAAGTGATCTATCTTCCCTTAAAGAATCAATTTCTAAGAAAAATACTGTCAGCATTCCTACAATTATCAAAATAATAGTTGAGTATAAACTGATAGAAGTTCCAATAGAGTATTTTTTCCAAGGGTTCTTTAATCTATCTTTTATCTTTTTGGGTGAAAAGATTTCTTCAATCGTTGTAAAACCAAAACTACCAAAAATAATAATGATGCCTATAACCATGTGTAGGCCATACATATGCCTGAGATCTATTATTCCATGATGAAAAAATCTAGTGGTATCATCCCCTGTAATACTTGTATTTAAACTATCTGGGAATAAGCTAAAACCAGCATTACAAAAAGCGGAGACTGAATGAAAAATTGAGTAACACACCTTCTGTGTCATACTGTTAAACTCCAAAGAACTATCCCATGCAAAGAAAATGGCAATAGCTCCTAATATCTCAATCAATAGTGTCAAGAAAATTACTTTTCTTAATAAACCCGTTGCCGAAGAAAGGTCTTCTGAACTCAATACATCTTGAATGATCGTTTTATGCTTTAACGAAACACCTTTTGACATAAAAGTCGCAAAGAATGTTGCAAATGATACGATTCCGATACCTCCTAATTGAGCTAATAGAAGAATTACTAGCTGTCCTTTTTCTGTGAAATATTGGCCTGTATCTACCACCGCTAAACCGGTTACACATGATGCACTTACTGAAGTAAATAAAGCATCCAAGAAATTCATACTAGTTTCTCCAATAGTAGATTTTGGAAGCATCAAACAAAAGGTTCCAAAAAGTATCAAAAAGATAAAACTAAAAATGAAAGTTGTAGATGGCTTTATTTTAAATTGTGAAAGTATCACTGAAGCTTTTGTAGACTCTACAAGTACTAGAAATACTAATGCACCAAAAAGGAAATGGCGATAATTCGCATTAGATTCAGGATCAAAGTGAAATCCTACAAAAAAATGAAATAGCCCTATAAAAGTGATTAGAGCCAAAAAGGAGCCTTCTACCCAAGTGGATTTTATATAATTCCAACGGTAATTGGTGAAAATAATTCTAAGAATATAATTAGTGATATAAACAAAGAATAAGAATGGGATTATACTTCTGATAAACAGCATATCTGTTTTCTCTAAATAAAATCCATATTCAAAAATCACTAATACGATAGCAACAAACGAAGTAACTATTGAAGATAACCTTTCATATCTAAATACAGTAGTTTGATACTTGAACAGCCATTGGTTGATGAAGTCTTTGGTACCTGTGCGCATTCGAAAAGTAAGGTGTACTAAAAAATCTAAATTAAAAACTAAATACTAAGTTAAGGATTTATGGTTTAAGAGTTAATAGTTCTGACTTAAGTTTTATGATTTTAAGTGATGAAAAGGAAAGTATAAGCACAAAAAAAGGATTATGTACTTCTATATACATAATCCTTCTTATAATTGGTGGACCCTAAAAATAAAATTAAGGTATGTCAATATATTTATGAGTTTGTAATGACAATTGCCATTCTGGGTTCTCTTTAACAAAATCGACTAACATTGGAGTCACCTCACTTCTTTTTGACCATTCTGGTTGAATATATAATTTACATTCTGGTCGAAGTTTTTCTGCCAAACCAAGAGCCCACTTAATATCTGATTTATGGTATACAACCACTTTAAATTCATCTGCTAAATCATAAGCTTCATCAACTGGAGCTTTAAATTTCTTTGGAGACAAGCAAACATAATCTAAGTGACCAGTAAATTGATGAGTTCCTGAAGTTTCAATATTGATCGAGAAACCTTCATTTTTCAACATCTCAGTTAATGGCCCTAATTGATGCATTAATGGCTCTCCTCCTGTAATAATAGCTAAGCGACCAGGATGTTTCTTTGCATCTTCAACAATTTCTTCAATATCAAGAACAGGATGCTTGTCTTGCTCCCATGATTCTTTTACATCACACCAAACACATCCAACATCACAACCTGCTAATCTTATAAAATAAGCTGCATGACCTGAAAATGCTCCTTCTCCCTGAATTGTATAAAACGCCTCCATTACTGGAAGTGAAAGTCCTTTCTGTACCTTTTCTTTGGTAGTATATTCTAAATGCTTAACCATGTTTCCTTTTTTCTGAGATAAAAAAGTCCTTTAAGGGGTGAGGGAACCCTTAAAGGACTCGATTTGCAAAATTATAAAAATATTTTGCGATTATACTAATCTATACTGATTCCTTAACAGATTTTCTTCTTGCAGCTTCCAAAGTGTTCATTAATAATGAAACAACTGTCATTGGACCTACGCCACCTGGTACTGGAGTAATCCAAGAAGCTTTTTCAGCTACCTCGTCAAACTTCACATCACCTTTAAGGCTGAAACCAGATTTTTTGGAAGGATCATCAATTCTTGTAATTCCAACGTCTACAACTACAGCTCCTTCTTTTACCATATCAGCAGTTACAAACTCAGCTCTACCTAAAGCTACAATAAGGATATCAGCTTGCTGACATTCCTCTTTTAAGTTTTGTGTTCTACTATGTGTTAGAGTTACTGTACAGTTACCTACTTTTGCATTTCTAGACATCAAAAGACTCATTGGCGTACCTACAATATGAGATCTACCAATAATTACACATTTCTTTCCTGAAGTCTCGATACCATAACGATCCAATAATTGAACAATACCATATGGAGTGGCAGGAAGGAAAGTTGGAAGACCTAACATCATCTTACCCAAGTTTGTTGGGTGGAAACCATCAACATCTTTATTAGGGTCGATTGCTTCCGTTACTTTTGTTTCGTTGATGTGTTTAGGTAGTGGAAGTTGAACAATAAATCCGTCGATATCATCATTATTGTTTAACTCTTTGATTGTTTTTAGAAGATCTTCTTCTGTGATGTCTGCATCAAACTTGTATAACGATGAAGTAAAACCTACTTGCTCACAAGATTTTACTTTATGGTTAACATACGTTCTACTCGCACCGTCCTCACCAACTAAAATAGCGGCTAAATGTGGTTTCTTGCCTCCTTCGGCAGTCAGTTTTCTTACTTCCTCAGCAATTTCTTTTTTGATTGCATTTGAAGTTGCTTTTCCGTCAATTAGTTGCATGTTATTTGATTTCGCACTTAAAATTTATAGACCCACAAAAATAGTGACTTGGATCAGTTTTTCATTACGATTCACAAATATTTTTTTACGATTGTTCATTTTAATTTAATATCACAAACTTTTTGATGTAATACTGTCGACCATACATGGCCTTTAAAATATATATTTTGCCCTTATTTATCGATTGAATAGAAATTTGCGACTCGGTTTCATCACGACTAACAACAAGATTTCCGATTACATCATATATCTCAATATGTTTCTGTGATGTATTATCTAGAAAGTCTAAATGAACAGATGCATTTTTTATAGTAAATGAAGGTTCGGCAAACTCGTACTGAGAACGTATCATAATTTCCTCAAACACTTCTTCTCTACCATCGAAATCAATTTGATGTAACTTATAGTAATGTACTGATACTTCTGACTCTATCTCATGAATTATTTGATATTGAAGTAAACCATTCGAATTACCTGCCGCATTTACTCTATTTACCTCTTTCCAATTCTTTTTATCATTTGAGTAATAAAGTATAAAATAATCACTGTTTTCTTCCGTAGCTGTTTCCCAAATTATATTAGTAGTATTGTCTTTTATATAACCTTCAAAAAGAACTAGCTCAACAGGCAAATCATATCCATCTTCAAAATCTCCTCCGCCTTGTATGTAATCTACTACAGTGTTAAAGTCTGTACCCGCAACAATTTCTTGACGCCCATATTGAATAATTCTAGAAATGTCAGCTATATCTGCACTACTTCGTTCAAAAGTATCACATGAGAAACTACCGTCTAAATCCCCACAACTATCACCAAAATCTAAATTGACATTAGCTCCTTGAACATTGTTTCCTACTACGACTGCTCCATTTTTAGTATTAGTAGTAAGTGTTTGATTGTATTGAATGAAATCGTTGACAAGTAACAAACTGTTATTATTCAATTCAATTTCATGTCCACCGATATTTTGTGCATGGATTTCATCTACAAACAATGCTGCATTATCGATTACTACTTTATCAGTATTTCCACCGTAACCTTGCAGATTCAATTGACCATTAATCACATCTACAATACTATTCTGAGAAATAGTAAGTGTTGAATTATTAAGATTCAAATTAACAGATATGCTAACAAATGCACCATTGGTTACAATTAATGATGCACCATTTTGCAACGTTAAGTTTCCATTGAAAGTCACATTTTCTGTTATGGTTAAAGTTACTCCTGGGTCGACATATATCCCTGCCCCATCTGTAAAAGTACTTTCTGTATTAATTGTTTGATCAAAAGAAAAATGAATATTGGCTTCTGCTGGATTAACAAGCAGAATGAGAATTAATTTTAATAAAAGAAATAAAGTAGTTCTCATGTCAGCGTTTGTTTTTGATAGAGATTAAAAAGTCAATTTCAATTTATGCTCGTATATCCTGTTATTATCAAAAACAACCACTACAATAATTTATTTGCACTACATCATTTCTACTTCAAAGGTAAATTAGGCTATTTTTAAGGCGATAGTTAATAATATATTCTAAAAATAAATGAATAAACATTTACTGATTTATTTTTCATTAGTAAAATTGTAAATTGAGTGCCGTTTGATAAATCAATTAATAAAACGTTTATATGCCAATATTTCAGTTAGAAGATGACAATGTGATGTTTCCTCCAGCTAGACTTACCGATGAAAGTGGAATTTTAGCTGTTGGTGGCGATTTATCTCCAAAACGAATTATTGAAGCATACGCCTCAGGTGTCTTCCCATGGTTTAATCCAGAAGATCCGTTATTATGGTGGTCTCCCGACCCTCGATGTGTACTTTACCCAGAGAATATTAAAGTCTCTAAAAGTATGCGTCAGTTATTTCGACGAAATGAATATCGTGTAACTTTTGATCAAGCTTTTAGAGAGGTCATTACGGCTTGTCAAAACATCTATCGTCCTGATCAAGGTGGAACATGGATAACTGATGAAATGAAGGAAGCTTATATTGAATTACATGACATTGGTTTTATGCATTCAGTTGAGGTCTGGGACAATGATGAATTAGTTGGTGGTTTATATGGCGGAGCCATGAAGAATGCCTTCTTCGGAGAATCTATGTTTTCATATAAAAGTAATGCCTCTAAATATGGCTTCATTACTTTGTGTAAGAATTTAATAGAACATAACTTTGATATCATAGACTGTCAGATGCATACAGATCACTTAGAAAGTTTAGGTGCTGAAGAAATTCCTAGGGAAGCATTTTTATTGACGGTCGATAGAAATCAACAAAGAGAATTTGTGAAGGAAGATTGGAATGAAAAATTCCGAACCGACTTCTATTAATTGATAAAAATCAATACAGATTTCAACTAACATTTGAATAATCATATATAAACATGAACAAAGAAGTAGCAAGTTTAAAGCCCGTACAAATTTGGGAGAACTTTGAAAAAATGAATGAAATTCCTCGTGGTTCTAAAAAAGAGGAAAGAATTATTGCATTCACTAAACAATTTGGAGAAAACTTAGGGTTAGAAACCATCGTCGACAAAACAGGTAATATTATCATAAAGAAGCCTGCTACTCCAGGAATGGAAGACAGAAAAGGTATCGTACTTCAGGCACATATTGATATGGTACATCAAAAAAATGCCGATACTGATTTTGATTTTGACACTGATGGTATTCAATCATATATAGATGGAGATTGGGTAAAAGCAAAAGGAACAACTCTTGGTGCAGACAATGGTATTGGTGCTGCGACAATTATGGGTGTTCTTGCTTCTAAAGATCTAAAGCATGGTCCTATTGAAGGTCTTTTTACAATAGATGAAGAAACAGGTATGACTGGTGCTTTTGGCTTAGAGCCAGGTATTCTTACTGGTGATATTCTTTTAAACCTAGATACTGAGGACGAGCATGAGCTATGTATTGGATGCGCAGGTGGTATCGATACTAATGTAAATTATTCTTATGACGAAGTTGCAGCTGAAGGTTCTGCTTACCATATCCAACTAAAAGGATTAAAAGGTGGACACTCTGGTTGTGAAATTCATTTAGGAAGAGGCAACGCGAATAAATTAATGAACCGTTTACTTTGGGGTACACGTCAGAAATTCGGGTTAGAGATTGCAGAAATTGATGGTGGATCATTAAGAAATGCAATTCCTAGAGAATCTTTTGCCAATGTAGTTGTTGCTCCAGAAAGTGCTGATGAGTTTGTTGCTTACGTAAAAGAGTATGAAAAAACTATTCAAAAGGAATTACATGTAACAGAACCCAACTTAGTGATCAATATTGAATCTATTGATACTCCAGCTAAAGTAATGGATGTTGTTGCTCAAGACGCATTAGTATCTGCGATTTATGCTGCACCAAATGGTGTAATCCGTATGTCTGATGAGTTGGAAGGCCTAGTGGAAACATCGACCTCTATGGCAAGAGTGCTTGTTAAAGAAGGAAAAGTAATAGTTCAATCATTAACTCGTAGTTCTGTTGATTCAGCAAAATACGATGTAGCTCAACAATTAGATGCTGCATTTGCAATTACAAAAGGTGATGTTGAACATGGTGGAGCTTACCCAGGATGGACTCCAAATGCTAATTCTGAAATTCTTGAAGAAATGAAATTGATTCATCAAGAATATTTCAATAAACCTGCTATTGTCAATGCAGTACATGCAGGTCTTGAGTGTGGAATTATTGGAAGCCATTACCCTAATCTCGATATGATTTCATTTGGACCTACAATTAAAAATCCTCACTCTCCTGATGAGATGTGTGAGATTGGTACCGTTGATAGATTCTGGGATTTCTTAGTGATGACTCTAGAAAGAGTAGCCAAGAAATAATTGATATAAATAATAAAAGCTCATGGTTACAAATCATGAGCTTTTATTTTAAATAGAATTTATCTCGTTTCCATTTTCACCTTCCGAACCAAAGTAACTATAAACTTGGCTCCTTTACCTTCTTCACTTTCAACATGAATCTTTCCTTTCATAGCCTCAGTAAATTTCTTTGCGATACTTAATCCTAGCCCTGTAGATGATTCTCCATCAGTAGGTTTTGCACTTAAACGTTGAAACTTACCAAACAGCTTTTCCTTATCTTCTAAAGAAAGGCCAGGTCCATGATCTCGTACTGATAACCTTACCTTTTCTTGATCACAAAACTCTATTTCAACATCGATCCTCTCATTTTTTGGAGAGAACTTAATTGCATTTGACAATAGATTTTCGAGAATCTGACGAACTCCGTTAGGGTCAGCTAATACTACACAAGGCTTTAATCGTTGATACACCTCTATTCCTTTTCTTTCTGCTTTTTTTGTCAGTTGCTCAACTACCGTTTCAACCACTTCATCCAATTCAAATTCTACAATTTCAAGATTTAAGTGCCCCGCCTCAATCGCTTTAACATCTAGAATTCTAGTTATCATTTCCTGCATTCTCCATAATGCCCTTGTTACACCAGAAATACATTCTTGTTCTTCATCCTTAAGCTCTGATTCTAAAATTTGTGATAAACTTAATGCTGACGTTAAAGGGTTTCTCAAATCATGAGCAACTACACCTATTAAATGATTCTTCTCTTCATTTAATGTATTTAAGCGTTCATTCTGACACTCAATCTCTTGATAAGATACCTTTAATTTTTCCTGTTGGGTTAGTAATTGTTCATTGGCTAAACTTAATCTTTCTGCCAGTGTTTTTTTCTTGTTCTTTTGTTTGATAATATAGGCTAGGAAAACTGCAAGTATTAAACAGATTACAATAATTGAAAAAAGAAAAAACCATTGTTTCTTCATCTTTAATTCTTGCAGTTTTTGTTGTTCTGTTAATAATCTATTTTCAGCTTCCTGTTGACTAAATCGAACTTGATTTTCAAGATCAGCTATCTCTCTCATCTTTTCTTGATTGTACACACTATCATACATATCATGAGAAAGTTTCTGGAACTTTAACGCTTGGTAATAATCTTTTTGCTCTTCATATAATACTGCTAGCTGATAAGCGACTGAAACCAATTCTAATTTTGCTCCGGTCTGTTGAACCAGATTATACCCTTTTTTCGCATACTCTAAAGCCTTACGATTATCTCCTAATGTCCTATAGGTATCTGAAAGTCCTGAGCAAACATGAATTAGACCTCTAATATCATTGATTTCATTAAGTATTTTATAAGATGCCTGATAAGCTTTTAATGCCTGCTTTGTCTTATTTAGTCGAAGATAAACTATAGCAATATCGTTATAAGAATATGCTAAAGCGTTTCTACTTCCTTTCTTCTTTTCTTCGTATAACTTTTGTCGAATAGCCAAAGCCTGTTTATGATATGATATGGACTCATCATAATTTTCCATGTAGGTATTAATATTCGCCATATTACTAAAAGCAAGTGCTTTCAATTCATCGGAAGAGTTGTCATTTAGTAATGAGAATCCTTTTTGATAGTATTCTAATGCTTTATCAAGCTCAGCTTGAACTTCATATACTTTACCGATATTTTGAATTGAGTTATTCCAATGAGAAGTATCCTTTAAACTTTCTGAAATCTTTGCTGCTTCAAAGTAATCTTTTAAGGCTTCACCATATTCGGCTTTATAAAAATTTGCAACGCCTCTCCTATGATACACTTTTTGTAAATGTCCTTGATTAGATGTTTGAAGAGCGATTTTAAGTGCTTGATTGAGATAATAGATCGAAGAATCTGGAGCATACTGATAGTATAATCCCGACAACTGAAACAATGCATCAATGTTATGATCATCCATTTCATGTTGGAAATTCACCTGCTTAAGACTATCTATTTTTTGACGTTTTGATGCTAGAGGATCAACCGCAAACAAATGATATGATAGTAGAAGAAAAGATAGAAAGTATAATAGCTTCAAAGGAGTAGTGTTAGTTGAATGTAATAGCAAAATATAATGTAGGAAAAATATTTAGAGTTGGGAAGTATTCTCTTGAAAATATTTGATTGGAATTCTTAAAAATAAGGTGACTTATATTCAATCTTATAATCTTCAAAAGAAACACCCTCGTATGCTGCTTCATGCATAAAAGATAATATTAAATGCATTTTATCTTTAGACTGATAACCCGGTACAGGTAAAGGATTTGCTTGTAAATTCTCATCCCCTTTAACCCATATAAAAACAGTGGTTGGAAAACTCATATTCCCATTTAATAATAATGCAGCAAGCTCTTCTTCAGTAAATGAGGAGCCTTGAAATTGGAACTCATGATGACTTTCTCCATTCAGCTTAACGGCATAATAATTTTCATTGATATATTCGGCAACTTTGGGATCTGAAAAAGTAGTTTTATCCATTTTTTTACACCAAGTACACCAATCAGTATATATATCAATCATAAACTGTTTTTGCTCTAATTTATTCCTAAGTAATGCCTCTTCGAATGTTAACCATTCTACTTTGGATTGAGTAAAAGCAGTATTACTAAAAGTAAGAATAAGAAGGATAATTAAGACTCTCATTGTTGTGCATTTTAAATGTTGAAGATAAATGATTTTAATTCACTTTTCTTCAACTTTAACATTATCTAAATTTAAAGTTTATTAATTAAAAAATCTATTCTATACTTTTGTTGCTGATTAAACACATATACATTTAAAATCTTTCTTTTTAATGAAACGAATTGCATACTCAACTTCTTTTTTTGTGATGTTATTGTTGATGGTATTTTCAGCAAATGCACAAAAAAAAGAATTAAGTATTAAAGACGGTATTGTTGGCTATTGGTCACTCTACCCAGAATACAAATCAGTACAATGGTTACCTAATAGCAAAGGCTACTATGTTGAATCAACAAAAGATGCTTTTCTTAAAGTAAATGCAAAAAAAGGTACTTCTACTTCACTTATCTCCTTAGAAGAACTGAAAAAATCAAACTCAGAATTAGAAAAACTTTCAAGACTGCCTAGAGTAGAATTTATTGATGGTTCTTCTTTTGTCTTCCAATTCAATAACAAAGTTTATCATACAGATCTTAACAGTAAAACATCTCAAGTGACTACCACTTTTGATGGAGCAAATGTTGATTTCACAAAAGATTTCAAAAATTCTGCTTACACAAAAGAGAATAATTTATTCATCTCTGTTGATGGTAAAGAAATTCAAATCTCACATGAGACTAATAAAGCAATAGAATTTGGTAAAACAGTTCATAGAAATGAATTTGGAATCCATAAAGGTACTTATTGGTCACCGAAAGGAACAGCTCTAGCTTATTACAGAAATGATCAAACAATGGTTACTGACTATCCATTAGTTGATATTTCATCAATACCTGCTAAAGAAGCTCCAGTTAAATACCCAATGGCAGGGCAAAAATCTGAAGAAGTGACTCTTCACATTTACAATGTAGCTGCTCAGAAAAGTATCCAAGTAAATACAGAAGGACCAAAAGAACAATATCTTACTAATATTGCTTGGAGTCCTGATGAAAAGTTTGTCTTTATTGGAATTTTAAATAGAGACCAAAACCACCTAGTACTTAACCAATATGATGCTTCTACTGGTGCGTTTGTAAAAACACTATTCGAGGAAAAAGATGATAAATACTTATCGTTAACTCATCCAATGGAATTTTTACCAAACAGTACTACAGAATTTATCTGGAGAACAGAAAAGAATGGTTTCGAACATGTCTATCTATACAACACTGATGGTAAAGAATTAGCTCAAATCACAAAAGGTGATTGGGTCGTTATGGATGTAATTGGATTTGACAGAAAGAACCAAAATCTTTATGTTTTAGGAACGGATAACAATGGGTTAGATCGTCAAGTTTATAAGGCGAATATTAAATCGAAAACTGTTAAGAAAATCACATCTTTATCTGGTGTATACAGTGGTGTTCAGTACGATGTTACCACCAATTTATTCTTGGCAAGTTTTTCAAATACAACAACACCAAACAAACAATTTGTATTTGATGGCAATGGTAAAGTAATAAAAACTATTGTTGACGCAGAAAACCCATTAGCTGATTTCAATGTTTCTCCTGTTGAATTAGGTACAATTACAGCTGCTGATGGAAAAACAATTTTGAATACAAGAATGTTAAAACCATCTAACTTCGATAAGAATAAGAAGTACCCTGTTATAGTTTATGTATATGGCGGTCCCGGAGTGCAGCTTATCACTAATCGTTGGAATGCAGGAGCATCTTACTGGATGCAAACAGCAGCTCAAAATGGATATATCATTTACACTGTAGAAAGTAGAGGCTCTGAAAACAGAGGTAAAGAGTTTGAACAAGTAACCCATTTACATTTAGGTGAAGAAGAAATTGCAGACCAAATCAAAGGTGTAGAATATTTAAAATCTTTACCCTATGTTGACCAAGACAAGATGGCGATTCATGGATGGTCTTATGGTGGTTTTATGACAACATCACTTATGACAAAAACAGCAGGAACTTTCAAAGTTGGTGTTGCAGGTGGTCCTGTTATGGATTGGAAAATGTATGAAGTGATGTATGGTGAGAGATATATGTCAACACCTCAGAAGAATCCTGGAGGATACGAAAAAGCAAGTCTTTTGAATAAAACAGACCTTCTGAAAGATAAACTTTTAATTATACATGGTTTGATTGATGATGTTGTAGTTCCTCAACATTCATTTAGGTTCTTACAAGAATGTGTCAGTAATGAAGTACAAGTCGACTTCTTTACCTACCCTGGACACCCTCACAATGTAAGAGGCAAAGATAGAGTGCATTTAATGAATAAGGTATTAATGTACATTGACGCAGAGTTGATGAATTAATTCATAAAAAGAGCTTCTTCAACAAGGAGCTCTTTTTATTTTTTATGCTTTTATTTACTTAATAATTACAAAAGACCGTAACTATTTCTATTTTCGAGACTAAATTGAAAATCTATTGTGTATTTATTTTATCAATAAGTTGAAATTAGATCATGTTCAACTCTATGCTACTTGTAATAAATACACAAACTCAACGTGTTACATAGATCAACTATTAAAATCAGATTTACATCTTTTTAAAGAGATAAATTATAGAAATGAAAAAACTTGCATTACACTGGAAAATCATCATTGGTATGGTCTTAGGCCTTTTTCTAGGTCTATCTTTAAGTTATGCCGGACTTGCCCAGTTTTCTAGTGATTGGATTAAACCTTTCGGAACAATCTTCATCCGTCTACTAAAATTAATTGCCGTTCCTCTAGTATTAATTTCATTGGTTAATGGAGTTTCATCCATGACAGACCTTTCTAAATTATCAAAGATGGGTGGTAGAGCTGTTGGAATTTATCTAACAACAACGATTATTGCTGTATCTATCGGTTTAGTTCTGGTTAACCTTTTCCAACCCGGTGCAGGCTTTTCCAACGAGTTAAGAGAGACCTTTTTAACCAAGTTTGCTGATACTGCCTCTTCCAAAACGCAGATGGCTTTAGCTGTTCAACAAAGAAGCCCATTACAGCCATTATTAGATATGGTACCCGGTAATATCTTCAATGCGATGAGCAGTAACAGTAATATGTTACAAGTAATCTTCTTTGCCATATTATTTAGTATTGCTTTAGTTGCAATTCCTTCTGAACATGGTAAGGCTGTTAAAAACTTGTTCAATAGTCTTGATAAGGTCATTTTAAAAATGGTTGATCTTATTATGTTATTTGCTCCTTATGGTGTATTCGCATTAATCACATCACTAATTACAGATTTCACCGGAGACGATCCTTCCAAAGCATCTCAACTATTAATTGCATTAGGTTTCTACTCTTTAGTAGTTGTAATGGGATTAACTATAATGATTACTGTAGTGTATCCTACTATTCTAAAAGTATTTGCAAAGGTAAATTTCTCGACTTTCATCCGTGGGATTTTCCCTGCACAGATGATGGCGTTTTCAACAAGTTCATCTGCTGCAGCATTACCGGTAACAATGAAGCAAGTTGAAGAAGAATTAGGTGTATCCGAAGAAACTACAAGTTTTGTTTTGCCATTAGGTGCAACTATTAACATGGATGGCACATGTCTATACCAAGGTGTTGCTGCAGTTTTTATTGCTCAAGTATTTGGTATTGATTTAACATTAGGCGAACAACTTTCTATTGTAATTACAGCTACATTAGCATCAATAGGTGCTGCTGCAGTTCCTGGTGCTGGCATTATCATGCTAATTATTGTTCTTGAACAAGTTGGATTACCTTCTGAGGGTATTGCACTAATTCTTGCACCAGATAGAATTCTTGATATGTTTAGAACAGTAGTGAATGTAACTGGAGACGCTTCAGTAGCAATTTTAGTTGATCGCTCTGTAGGCAATAAACCAAAGATTGAAGAAACTGCTGAATAAACTTTTCCTTAGTCTTTAGAAGAAACAGCCAATTTCAATTTAAGAAGTTGGCTGTTTTTTTATTTGAGATATTTATGAAAGTAAATGGCAGAACTCTTTTGTTTCGATCATTTACATTTAAAAGGTGAATCATAAAACTATTTGATTCCCTTTTTTCTTATCTTTGCAGACAATTCTCATCACTTTAACACTTTACATGAGGTCTCTTGAATTATTAGCTCCTGCTAAGAATATAGAAATAGGTATGGCTGCCATTAACCATGGTGCTGATGCAGTATATATTGGTCCATCTAATTTTGGCGCTCGTGATGCTGTAGGCAATAGCGTTTCAGATATAGCAAAATTAACGAAACATGCACATCGTTTCCATTCAAAGATTTTTGCTACAATGAATACGCTTCTTTTTGATAATGAGCTGGAACAAGCACATAAACTTGCATGGCAGTTATATGATGCAGGTGTTGATGCTCTTATCATTCAAGATATGGGAATGTTAGAAATGGACTTACCTCCTATTCCTTTACATGCAAGTACTCAAACTCACAACCTACATTTAGAGAAAGTTCAGTTCCTAGAAAAAGTAGGATTTGATAGAGTAGTTTTAGCAAGAGAATGCTCAATTAAAGACATTGAAGAAATTGGTAAAGCGACGAATGTAGAATTAGAGGCCTTTGTTGCTGGAGCTCTTTGTGTTAGTCTTAGTGGCCAATGTTATATGTCTAATAACGTAGGTGACAGATCTGCTAACAGAGGTGCATGTGGTCAACCTTGTCGTTTACCGTTTGATTTAGTTGATAGTAATGGTACAAAGCTGGCCAACCAGAAACATTTACTATCACTTAAAGACCTTAATTTGAGTGACTATGTTTTACCTCTTGCTAGAGCTGGTATCAAATCATTTAAAATTGAAGGTAGATTAAAGGATGAGTCCTATGTCATTAATCAAGTTGGTAGTTTTAGAAAGCGTATTGACTTTGTATTAGATAAATATGGTAACGAGTTCACTGCTGATTCCCAAGGAAAAACAACGTTGGACTTTGACCCTGCCATGGAAAAGACCTATAATAGAGGCTTTACTACCTATTTTTACGAAAAAAGAAACCCTGAGATTGTTCACTTCGACTCACCTAAAGCCATAGGCGATAAAGTGGGTGTTGTAAAACAAATCAAAGCCAATCAGTATCTTGTTGAAATGCAAGATGGCAAAAAACTTATTCCTGGAGATGGTCTTTGTTTCTATGATAAATATGAAAAACTTCAAGGAATGAAGGTTGAGCATGTTGATAATGAAGGCTGGATTAAAACTTCGTTAGTTATGGGAGTTCGAGTTGGTGCAGAAATCTATAGAAATTATGATCAAGCATTCAATAAAGAACTTAAATCTCAAAAAACCGTTCGTAAAATTGAGAGTGATATCTCGATGACATGGAAAAACCATACTATTACTTTGTCAATCAAAGATATATATGGAAATTCATTGTCACAAAGCTATAAAGAGCCATTTGAAGTGGCATCCAATAAAGAGAAAGCTGAACAAAATTTACAAAAGTCATTAAAGAAGACGGGTAATACAATTTTCTTAATCAATGAGGTTACCCTTCCAAAAGGTGAATTACCTTTTATTCCAAGTGGTAAGTTGAATCAAATGCGAAGAGATCTTATCGATGCTTTTGAGGCTAAAAGAAATGCTGAATACAAACAAGCTCCAAGGTTAAACACGGAAATTGATGACAGCTACCCATTCCCTGCTAAAATTCAAAAGTGGGATCATCATGGTAATGTATTAAATAAGCTTGCTCGTCAATTTTATGCTAAACATGGTGTTACTGAAATTGAAGAAGGGTTCGAAGGAAGAGAAGATAAAAGTAAGCTTCGCTTGATGACAACAAAGCACTGTTTACGATACCAAATTGGGTTATGTGATGAATATGAAACATTTGTGACACCACCGGAAAATGTAAAGTATCCTTTATTCTTACAGTCGAAAAAAGACCGATATAAACTTAAATTCAATTGTAAGGATTGTGTCATGATGATTGATGATGCACCTGAAGAAGAAGAAGTAAACAGCTAGAATTAGCTCATAGTATAAAGTAAAAAGCCATACATTGTTATTATACAATGTATGGCTTTTTTATGATGAATCTAATTAGATTTATTCTTCATCTTCGTCTTCAGATCTAGAGAAACCACTATCATCCTTGCTTGATTCAGCAATAGAATCTCTCATGGTTGTGTCTGCCTGAAGGTTTTTAAGTTTATAGTAATCCATAATACCTAGATTACCACTTCTAAATGCCTCCGCAATTGCTAATGGGACCTCTGCTTCAGCTTCAATTACTTTTGCTCTTGATGCTTGAGCTTTGGCTTTCATTTCTTGCTCAACTGCAACCGCCATAGCTCTTCTTTCCTCGGCTTTTGCTTCTGCAACTTTTAGATCTGCATCTGCTTGGTCCGTTAGAAGTTTGGCTCCAATATTATCTCCCACATCAATATCAGCGATATCAATTGATAAAATTTCAAATGCTGTACCCGAGTCTAAACCTTTTTCCAAAACAAGTCTAGAAATCTTATCTGGATTTTCTAATACTTCCTTATGAGATAAAGAAGAACCGATAGATGTTACAATACCTTCACCAACACGTGCTAATATTGTTTCCTCACCAGCTCCACCTACTAACTGAGCGATATTCGCTCTAACCGTTACTCTTGCTTTTGCTACAAGTTGAATACCATCTTGTGCTACAGCAGATACTGATGGAGTGTTGATCACTTGAGGATTAACGGAGATTTGAACGGCTTCAAATACGTCTCTACCCGCTAAATCAACCGCTGCTGCCAACTTAAATGACAATGGAATGTTTGCTTTGTCTGCCGAGATTAAAGCTTTAATGACTGAAGGAACATGACCTCCTGCAAGGTAGTGTGTTTCTAAGTCTGTAGTACTTAGTTCTAATCCAGCTTTAGTTGCGGTAATTAATGAGTTAACAATAATTTTAGGTGGGACTTTACGAATACGCATAGTTACAAGGCTAATTAAGCTAATACGTACTCCTGAAAAAATTGCTGTAATCCATAGGTTAACAGGTACGAAATACATTAATGTAAAGAAACCTGCGATACCTAGAACTAAAATTACAGCGATAAGAGATAAAGTCATTTCTTAATTTTAGTTTAATTTTATACTAGTTTATATTAAAAGTGTAATATAACATATTAAAATGATTGTAACGATGTCTAATATCAACTTTTTCTTTTGCTAAAATTTTAGATATTTGCAGTTCACAATTCAATTATCAGAGTGGAATGAATAACTGAACACTTTCGAACTTTCATTGAATAAAGATTTTATTTTTTATTACTAACCAAAACAAAAATATTGTGAGCAAAACACATTCGGGTCATCCTAAAGGCCTTTACACACTTTTTGCCACTGAATTCTGGGAGCGTTTTAGCTACTATGGAATGCGTGGTTTCTTCGTTCTGTATTTAACTGCCACTTTAATGGATGGTGGTTTCGGTTTAGAGAAAACTGAAGCATACAGCATCTATGGTATCTTTACTGCTCTAGTTTATGTGACTCCTATCATTGGCGGTATATTGGCTGATAAACTTATTGGTCAAAGAAAATCAATCTACATTGGTGCTTTACTAATGGCCTTGGGTCAGTTTACTATGGCAGCTTCTGTTAGATATGGTTTAACAGAATTAGTGTCTGCAAGAGAAATGTCATTGTACCTAGGTTTAGGTCTTTTGATAATAGGCAACGGTTTCTTTAAGCCAAACATTTCTACAATGGTTGGTGGTCTATATAGCTCAGATGACCCAAATAAAGATGGTGGTTTTACAATCTTCTATATGGGTATCAACTTGGGTGCATTCGTCACTAACTTTGTTGGTGGTTCATTAGCTGAGAAAGTAGGTTGGGAATATGGATTTATGGCTGCTGGTATCGGTATGGTTGCTTCTACAATCTGGTTCTTTATTAGAGAAACATCTGTATTGAGTGGAGAAACAGGACATGCAGTAGGTTTACCTCCAAAAGATAACCCTACTTCTAAATTTAAATTAGGAAAAGGTGATTGGATCAACATTTTAGTTTACGTAATTGGATTAGCTGCAATTACATATGGTGTAATCTGGGGTATCGTAAACATTGATGGTGACATCATCGATATGATTGTTAAAGTAATTGCTGTTGGTGGTTTTAGCTACTTAGGTTTTACTATTTTCCAAAACACTTCTGGTTCTACGGAATGGAGTCGCGTTGGTGTAATCTTAGCCTTAGCGGTATTCAATATTGTATTCTGGTCAGGTTTCGAACAAGCAGGTACATCTTTCAACACATTTGCCAATGAATACACAAACAGAGATGTTTTTGGTTTTGAAGTTCCAGCTTCATGGTTCCAATCTATCAATGCCGTATTCATTATTATCCTTGCTCCTGTTTTCACAATTATGTGGACTAGATTAAGTGATGCTAACTTAAACCCAAGAACTCCTGTAAAGTTCGCTTTATCGTTAGTATTCTTAGGAGTAGGTTTTGGTATCATGGCAATCGCTAATGATTCATATAAAGAATCTCAAGCACTAATTTCTCCTATGTGGTTGGTAATGGTTTATTTATTCCATACTGTAGGTGAATTATTTATGTCACCAATTGGTCTTTCAATGATCACTAAGTTATCTCCTCCAAAAATTGTTTCAGTAATGATGGGTCTATGGATGGGTTCAATTGCCTTAGGTAATTACTTAGCAGCATCAATGACTAAAATTTCTCAAGACTTTGGGTTTGATACCTTCTACTTTATTACTGCATATGCATTTATTGCAGCATTAGTAGCCTTTGCTGTATCACCAATCTTAAATAGATTAATGAAAGGTATTCACTAGGATATCTTTACCAATATAAAAAAAGGGATATGAATTAATTTTCATATCCCTTTTCTTTTAGTTATTTGCTTCTAACTTTATCATTTGACATTGATTTTCTGCAACGATTAAATCATGTTTCTTCATTGGCATCCTTCGGTCAAATTGAATTTTATTTTGGACAGTGAATACTTCATAATTCCCTCTTCTTAAAGGTATTCTCAAACTTTCTAAAGATTCACAGTCTGCTTCATCTTTACATTTTTTATTAAGGTAACCTAGGAAATCATAGTCATCATTATCTAGATCCTTGACAAATACATAATATCCATGTTTGTCTACTTTCTTTTCATTAGAGAAGAAAACCACATTACCATGATAGGAATCCTGCTCAATAGGTGATTGAACATCCGCCTGATGGTCTTTGAAAATTACTTTGTGTGTAAAAGCAGTAAATACTTCTGTTACATTGTAATTCAAGTCTAAATAAACCTTTTGAAAGGATGCTGATCCATTTTTTACTTTATCAATGCCATATACATTCTCAACATATTTATCATTATCATAATAAACTTTTGAGATTACTCCATCTTCTACATAAACTCTTGCATTGACAAGTTCTGTTTGATGTTCATTGATAAAGTCTTTTTCTTTTGGCATAATTATCCAGACTTCTTGCCAGCCTTCAGAAGGGTTAGGTAAAGTGTGTTTATGCTTTTTGTAGAATTTCTCCAGCTCGTTTACAGAAGTCATCTGTTGAGCCTCAACCATGTTAGTTAATACGAGAAATAAATAGCCGAATAACGAATAGTAGTATTTAAGTTTCATGTCTATATTTAGATAATTCTTTCGGGTTAAAAGTAATTATCTTTTTTTGGACTAAAAATCCAAATTATCCGGCTTTTGTACAATGTAATCTTTTGTAACCTATTGATTAATTAATTACAAAAGACTTGTCACAATTGTAATATAACTCACCCTTAGCAACAGTCAAAGGAGACTCAAAATTGTTGTGATATAATTGCCCTGTTCCTAATCCATGAGGTTTATCAATTAGGTAGTTGGCAGTAAATTGAGCGATTGCATTTAAACCAATATTTGATTCTAATGCAGAAGTCATCCACCAAGGAATATTTCTTTTTTCAGCAGAGGTGATCCATTCAGCAGAGGCCTCTAAGCCTCCAACTAATGCTGGTTTTAAAATAATATACTGTGGCTTTATCGTGTCTAGTAAAGCTTCTTTTTTATTGCTTGAAACTCCTATTAACTCTTCATCTAAAGCAATAGGGATTGGAGTGACTTCACATAATTTGGCCATTTCCTCCCATTGCCCTGCCCATATCGGCTGTTCAATAGAATGTAACTCAAAATCAGAAAGTCGTTTTAACTTTTCTAATGCTTCTTCAATATTAAAAGCACCATTCGCATCCACCCTCAATGTAATTTTATCCGATGAATATTCACTTCGAATGTACTTAAGAAGAGATAGTTCTTGTTCAAAGTCTAAAGCTCCTACCTTAATCTTGATACAATCAAACCCTTTCTCTAGTTTCTGATCAATTTGTTCTTTCATGAAACTGTGATCACCCATCCAAACTAAACCGTTGATAGGAATTGGTGTTCCTTTATAAAAAGAATTATCATATATGATTTTCTTACCGCCGTTTTTTAGATCTAAAAGGGCTGTTTCGATAGCAAAGTAAAAGCTTGGCAACTTCTCTTTATCAATTAAATTAGGCAGATCTTCAAGATAAACATTTATCCTATTCAACTCATTTAACCAATTTTGTAACCTTACTTCATAATCTTCAAAATGATCAATGCTTAACCCTTTTAAAGTATTACACTCTCCCCAACCAATAATTTCAGGAGTATCCTCATCCCAAACTTTAACCAAAAAGCAATCTTTTGTACTTATTGCACCTCTTGAAGTTTTTGCAGGAAAATTAAATTGTAAAGTCCTTTTGATATAATCGAAACGCAGCATTATAGTCTATTTAATTGGTATTCGTCACCTAAGCGAAAGTTGGAAAGAATCTGAATTAATTCTTCTTCTTGGTAAGTTCCCTTTTTAAAATTAGATATCTTACCAATTTCTTTATCGTTTTGGAAAATCAAAGATTCAGCCATCATTCCCATTTTACGAGTGGATGGATCCCTTCTTCTTACCTTATATATAAAAGCATCTCGATTACCTAATAATACCTTGTCAACCGTCTTATCTTTTAAATAACTCTCGTATCTAGACTTAAATAATTTATCGATTGTTGACTGGTCATTGAAATTTTCCAACTGATAAACTAGAGTCCCTTTCTCAGAGTTTTCAAAATAGCATTGAAGACCGGTCTCTCCTAGTTCCATCATTGCGTTCCTTCCTCTTAGGCTTTCTTTTGTAAAGAAATCAAAGGCAACCAATCTTTCAGTTGTCATCATGATATCTGGAAATGCTCCCAATAATCTCTTCACACTATTGTAAGAATCTATTGATTTTTCATCTCCAATTAAGTTGACAAAGTGCTTCATTAGATTCAAATCATTCTCATTACACTGTACAAAAGCTAAAATTAACCCTGAAGCAGATTGTTGAACAACATATGATTTTAGGCCTTTAGGGTTAACTGTTACTTCATATCCTGTCATGCCCCAATTATTCTCACTTTTAAACTCAGACATTTTCTTCACATTATATCTTCTTGAGTCTAAAATCTTTTCTGCGAATTGTTTTGCAGGCTCTTTATCTAGTTTGTTTTTTTCTTTAAGCTTGACAATATGTACAGTCAACTCTTTTCTTGATAATGGGTCTTTGAATTTACCTTCTACAATTTCTTCAGCATTCTTTTGTAAATCTTTGATAGAAATACCTCTAGGAAAGTCAAATGACACATTTCTACTGATCGTATTTGATCTAACATTTATATCCTCATAGTAATGTAATGATTTAGCACTTTTAAGAACAAAATTCTTACTATATGGCAATTGTGATAATAGATCTAACGCTGTCCATGTTACAGGAAAGTTATCTACCTGATCTTCTTCAAGAGGAATCATTTCAGAAGCTACTTTATTATAATTTTGAACTTCCAGATTATTCAGACCATAAGTATCCTCAATATTCATCTTCTTGGCTAGCACATCTTCTAATGATAGCTCAGAAGCTAATAGAATATGGTGCCATTTGCCATAATCTTCATGAACTTGAGTGATTGCGTAAGGTTCTAAACCCAGATCCTCTAGTCTATCTATCGTATTTTCTAATTCATCAAATTCACGAAAAGAAGCCACTTTTATAGAAAATGGTTTCTCTTCACTAAACTGCTCTACAGCACAAGAAGTAAAGCCTAGTGAAATGAATAAGAAAATATATGTTAGTAGTTTTACTTGTTTCATTTTACGATAACTGTTAGTGAAATAATGCAATGTAACATTATTGAATAGCTGTAAAAATACAATAAAAGCATGAAATATTAGTATTCCGAATATTTTATATTGCTTTTTGATCTGACACCTCTAATTCCCTCACAATCTTAATACTATTGATCTTATCACCATACTGTATCTTTCTCATAATATCTAAACCTTCAACTACTTGAGCAAAGACTGTATATCTACCATCTAAATGGTGTGTAGGCACTAGCGTAAAAAAGAACTGACAAGATTCCGTATCCTTTCCTGCTGATGCAATTCCTAATGAACCTTCTGTAAATTCCAATTGCGTAAATTCTGATGGAATAGAGTAATTTAATCCACCAAATCCATCACCTCTTGGGTCGCCCCCTTGAGCAACAAAGTTAGGCACTAAACGGTGAAAATGTAGTTGATCATAAAATCCACTATCAGCTAAACTAACAAACATACTTGCAGTTGCTGGTGCTTCATTTACCTTTAGAGCAATTGTAATATCTCCTTTTTCCGTACTTATTATTGCTTTTTGATCTTGTTTAATCTTTTTAATGTAGTCCCATTGAACTCCTTTGTTTTCTTTAGGAGCATCATAATTATATTCTTTACTTTCTAAATGAGCAATTGTTTTTTCTAATTCAATGAAAGCTTCTACTTGAAGAGGGAGTTCTAAAGAAGTTTTCACTTCCTCCATTAACTGTACTGCAGGGTAATATTTTTTAAATTTCTTACTATTATTCTGCATAAAAGAACATGTTGTATAGATTTGTGCAACGTCCTTTGTTTTTAAAGCATCTGATATGATTCTTCCAAGTTCTGCACCTTCTTTACTATTCAAAGATTTTTCAGAGGCATATTCTCGCATTAATAATTCGATGGCTTTAGTTTTTAGTGGAATCTCAGTTGTTGTTTTCCATGTTTCAAACACTAGATCTTTTCCAAGCTTAGAATTACTTAAAGCGTCTAAATAATAACATTTTTCATAAACACTTGATGCCTGATCGTACAAACCTTTAGTGAAATTATAAATATCTTTCTGCTTATTTCTTTCATACATCACCGCTTTTAAAGCTAAAGCTTGAGCATGTGGATGTTTCATATCTTTAGCCACTTGATAGACTTGCTTAGACTCTTTCCATCCTAACTTTTTATAAAGTTTCGATGCAGCAACAGAAGCTACGATTGGATCTTCATGATTTAGAAAAGCCATTGTTTCTTCAACCATTCCATCATATTTGATTTTCTCAGTTGCTATTAATGCACTTTCTAAGACCATAGGACTTTTCTCTTCATGAAGAATTTTCTTTAATGCCGTAGAACTGCCACCACCTTTTGAAAAGGCTGCGATCGATAAAGCAAAATTAGATCGGATTAATTCATTATTATTCCTTCTTGCATTCGCGAAAATGTTTGAATTGAATGTAGCTACCATATTTGAAGAACTCAATCTTGCAAAATATGCACTACACCATTCTTTTGTTTCTGTATCTTTTGACTTTGTAAAGATTCTCATGACTTGTTCTGCAGCATCGTAAGACTCAAACCCTTGCCATGTTTTTGCTCTATATAAGCCTTTTACAATTCCTTTCATCACATGCTCGTCACTTAAAACGAAATGTGTCATTAGATAAATAGCTCCATCGTTAGCACAATGTCCCAATGCCTCGAAAACATATTTCAACAATTCTGTTTCTTTTTCATGATCAATAATGAATTTTATAAGAAAAGGATTAATTGATGGGTCTGCAATTTGACCAATAGCAAAAGCTGTTGCTATCTTTATATCTAATGAATTAGATGTTTCTAGTTTTTGTTTTAAAGCTGGCAAAGCAGAAGTATCCTGAACAGAACCCAAAGCTATTAAAGCTTCAATTTGATAAATGGAATCTTGGTCTAAATAAGTTAATAATTCTTTCGTATTGCGTTTATCCCTACTGTTATATATTGCTCTTATCTTTGAATCATTAAATTTGTTCTCAAAGCTAATTTTCTCAGTTTGGTCATCTGTTCCATCTGAACAAGATTGGAGGGCAAAACAAAAAATTGAAATGAAAAAGAATACGGAAGTATTGAATTGACTCATTATTAATAAGATTAGTTTTTAAACAACTAAAAATAACCAAATATAAACCCCAATTCAAAAAAAATATGCGCGCAGTAGATATAATCATAAAGAAAAGGGATCACCAAGAATTAAACGACACAGAGTTAAAAGCATTTCTACAAAGTTATCTTTCAGGAGAAGTAACAGATTATCAAATGTCTGCTTTTCTGATGGCAGTTTTCTTAAATGGATTGACAGACCATGAATTAAAAACACTAACTGAAACAATGAGAGATTCTGGCCATCAAATTAGGTTAGAAGGTGTTAGTAGATTTTTAATTGATAAACATAGTACTGGTGGTGTTGGAGACAAAACAAGTATCGCTTTAGCCCCACTACTCTCTACTTTTGGAATTGGTACCGCAAAAATGTCTGGAAAAGGCCTTGGTCATACAGGGGGCACATTAGATAAGTTTGATGCCATTCCAGGTTTTAAATTTCCTTCATCAGAAGAAGAAATGGTAAAATCCATAGAACATACAGGCATAGGTATTATGGGACAAACGGATAATATCGTTCCATTGGATAAGAAACTATATGCTTTAAGGGATGTAACAGGAACAGTAAATAGTTATCCTTTGATTGCATCTAGCATTATGAGTAAAAAGCTTGCAGTCCGTAGTGATGGGATTATTCTTGATGTGAAAGTTGGGGATGGTGCATTTATGAAAAACTTAGAAGATGCTCAGCAACTCGCCAACATCATGAGAGGTATTGGTGAAATGTTTGGCAGAAAAGTTCACATTGTATTAAGTGGAATGGAACATCCATTGGGTAATGCTATTGGTAATGGATTAGAAGTATTTGAAGCTGTACAATCATTACATGGACAAGGGCCTAAAGATTTTGAAGAACTGATTACAACCATCACTGGTATTGCTTTATTACAAAAGGGCGATGTAACAACACTTGAAGAAGGAATAGAAAAAGCTACAGAAAAATTAAAATCGGGAGAAGCAGTAAAAGCTCTTCATGATTTTGTTGAAGATTGTGGTGGTGATGCTTCTTATATTACTGACCCTAATAAATTTATCACTGCAAAATTCACTTATGATCTTAAGGCTCCACAAAATGGCTATGTATCATCATTAAAAGCCGAAAAAGTGGGTACATCTGCAATGATGTTGGGTGCTGGAAGAGAAACAAAAGAAGATATTATTGACCCAGCAGTTGGTATTATGCTTCATAAAAAAGTGGGTGGTAAAGTTCAAAAAGGTGATACATTAGCTACACTTCATTACAACAAAGAAAATCAAAAGTTGAAAGATGCTATCACTCTCCTTGAAAGTGCCTATACATTTTCTGATACAGCCATTGAAACACCAAATATCATCCTAGATATTCAATAATTTTATAATAGATAATCATCATTCTGGTAAGTAAAAAGCTCTAATAAATGTAAAGTTTCCACAGTAGAAACAGACATTTAATTTAACTTTCTGAAATGTTTGATGATTTCATCAACATAAACTCATTTAAATACATATATAACATTAAATAAATCATCATGAGTATTGCGAAATATATTGACCATACTATCCTTGCTGCCAATGCTACTTCGGCTCAAATCATTCAACTATGTGAAGAGGCAAAACAATATAATTTCTTCTCTGTTTGTGTAAATTCTGCTTATGTTCCTTTAGCAAAAGAACATACTAACGGAAGCGAAGTTGCAGTTTGCTCAGTTGTAGGTTTCCCATTAGGTATGATGGATACGGCTTCAAAAGTATTTGAGGCAAAAACTGCAATTGAAAACGGTGCTGATGAGATTGACATGGTAATCAACATCGGAAGACTTAAAGATGGTGATAATGCTTATGTTGAAAATGAGATTCGTCAAATCAAAGAAGCTATTGGTGATAAAGTATTGAAAGTAATTATCGAAACTTGCTACTTAACTGACGATGAAAAAATCACTGCTTCTAAACTTTCAGTAAATGCTAACGCTGATTTCGTAAAAACTTCTACAGGTTTTGGTACTGGTGGAGCTACTTATGAGGATATTCAATTAATGAAAGATGCTGTCGAAGGAAAAGCTGCTTTAAAAGCTAGTGGTGGAGTGAGAGATTTCGAAACAGCTCAAAAATATATTGATATGGGTGTTACTCGTTTGGGTACTTCGAGCGGAATCAAAATCATTCAAGGAGGTACAGCTGACGAAGGAAGCTACTAATCATTACTTAATTATGGCAAAAAGAGTTGTTTTAGTTGTCTTAGACAGTGTAGGGATTGGCTTTAGTGCTGATGCTGATGAATATGGTGACAGAGGTGCCAATACCTTAGGGCATATTGCTGATAGTGCAGGTTTAGATATCCCTAATATGCACAGAATGGGCATTGGAAATATTGCTCCATTATATGGTATTCCTCCTTTAGGAACTACTTCTGCTGCTTATGGTATGGCTAAGGAAGTTTCTAAAGGTAAAGATACAACCACTGGACATTGGGAAATTGCTGGTCAGATCCTTGAAGAGCCCTTTCCTACCTATCCAAACGGTTTCTCTGAGGATATCATGAAAGCCTTCGAAGAAGCAACTGGAAAAGGTACTATCGGCAATAAAGTAGCTTCGGGTACTGCAATCATTAATGAATTAGGTGATGAACATGTCGCTACAGGCAAATTGATCATTTATACTTCGGCAGATTCAGTATTCCAAATTGCTGCACATGAAGATATTGTTCCTTTAGAAGATCTTTACAAATACTGTGAAATTGCTAGAAAACAGTTAAAAGTAGGTAGAGTTATCGCTAGGCCTTTTGTAGGTGCTGATGGTAATTATACAAGAACAGCCAATCGTCATGATTACTCTCTTGAGCCTTCAGATAACATGTTAACTCGTATCAAGACAGCGGGTAAAGATTCTATTGGCGTTGGTAAAATTTTCGACATATATGCTGGAAAAGGTTTTACTGACCATGTTTATACAAAAAGTAATACTGAAGGTATCGATAAAACAATTGAGTATCTACAACAAGATAACAATGGTTTGATCTTTACTAACCTAGTAGACTTTGATATGCTATTTGGTCATAGAAGAGACTTAATTGGATATCGTGATGCTTTAGAATATTTCGATCAACGTCTACCAGAGATTACATCTGCTATGGGTGATGATGATGTACTTATCATTACTGCAGATCATGGTAATGACCCTATTTTTAAAGGTACTGACCATACAAGAGAACATATTCCGATTTTAGTATACGGTAAAAAAGTAAAACCTGTAAATATTGGTTTTAGGTCTACTTTTGCAGATATCGGAACTACCATCGAAGAATTATTATTAGGTGAAGCTCCATCTACAGGTAGCTTTGCTTCAATGATTGTTTAACACAAATAGATAAAAGAAAAAATGAGTATACATATAGGTGCAAAACCAGGAGATATTGCTGAGGTTGTTTTAATGCCAGGTGATCCATTAAGAGCTAAATTTATTGCTGACAACTACTTAGAAGATGTAGTTCAATACAATAATGTTAGAGGGATGTTAGGTTATACAGGAACTTACAAAGGACATAAAATTTCTGTTCAAGGTTCAGGTATGGGTATTCCTTCTATTGGTATCTACGCTCATGAGTTAATTACTGAATTTAATGTTCGCAAATTAATCCGTGTTGGTAGCTGTGGTTCTATGCAACCGCATATTAAACCAAGAGACTTAGTTTTTGCAATGTCTGCATCTACAGATTCTTCTTTCAACCAAAATAGATTTGGTGGAAAAGACTACTCTCCTGCTGCTAGTTTTTCTTTAATAAAGAAAGCAAATGAAGAAGCAGAGAAAAAAGGTATTACTCCATTCAATGGTAATATCTTATCATCAGATGCATTCTATGGAGATGACCAAGACGAATGGAAAAAATGGGCAAAATATGGCGTATTAGCTGTTGAAATGGAAACTACAGCTTTGTATACGATTGCAGCTCAGTTCAATGCTCAAGCATTAACGATTCTTACTGTTTCTGATAGCTTAGTAACAGGTGAAGAGTTAAGTTCTGAAGATCGTCAAAATACTTTCACAGATATGATGGAAATCGCATTAGAAACTGCTATTTCATAAGTTTGTGATATAAATATATCTAAGCCAACACTTTAACTTAAGGTGTTGGCTTTTTTTATTCCAACAATCTTTAATTACCTAAAATGATTCATGATTATTCGTTTAAAAACATTGGTTATTAACGAAAAATTAAGGTATTGAACATTATATTTGCGAATAAATTAAACGTAGTCAATCAAACTTCAAATCAATGAAATATATTAAATATTTGTGGGGTCTTTCTTTACTTATTTATTTAGGTTTAGCATTACTCGCTTATATATACTTACCTGATGAAGGGGTAACTGTTTTACACCAAACAGCATCTTCAGAAGCATTAATCCTAACAAAGAATGCTTTCTTCTATGCATCGATGGGAAGTTTAATGCTAGTCAACATTTTCTTTGTGACAATTGGTAATGGTATTCTTTATTTTCCAAAACCAATGATTTTAGCACCAAACTCAAGTTTTTGGCTTAATGATTCGGAACACAGAGAAGTTTTCTTGGAAAAAATGAAAGGCTGGACAAAAGGCATGGCCACTATATTTAACTTCTTACTTTTAACAGTATTAGGAGTAATTTATGCAGAGCAAGGACATGACCCTTATGCAATAAAAGTTGAATATTCACCAATGATTCTATGGGTATTAGCCCTTGTTTGGATGGGTGCATACTTTGTTGTATTCAAAAAAACAGCTATTGAAGAAGATTAAATTAAATCTTTCAATACATAAAAACGCCTCACTAATGCATTATAGTTGAGGCGTTTTTTTATTATGAATAAAACCTAGTCATCGATTCTTTCCCTATCTGCATTTTGAATATAGTCTTCCAAAACTTCTAGATTAGAAAATGCTGGGACAATAATTTGTAGTACTTCATTAAGTATCTCTGCGTTACTACACTTTGCGTAGAAACAACCTGCTTCAGGATCAAAAGAAATGTAATTCAGTAATTCCTGATTTTTCTTCTCTATGATCTGAACAATCAGCCCTTCCCAAGCATAACCATTTCCTTCATATTGATATTTAGCAAAAAGTGGGAAGTAATTTGAAAATAAGTTTGAACTTTCAATTTCAGCGACAAAAGTAAGGTTTTCAAAATCAACCTTAAATGGATAAGTGTTTTCCATGGCTTCAAGTAAATTATATGATACAATAGTTTTGATAGTACAATGATAAATACAAAGGACGTAATCTAGATACGTTCATAAATTAAGGTACAAAAAAAAGTGCTACGTTGTTCTCAACATAGCACTCTTTGTTTTCAATTTATTAAAGAGATTCACCCTTTTCAACAGGTTCTTCGGTCTTTTCTTCTTTTTTCTTATCCAAACAACTTTTACAAATACCATAAAAGTTTAGAGAATGGCTATCAATTTCACAACCATAGATCTCTTCTACCATCTGTTGGATTTTTTGTATTCTTGGATCACAGAATTCAAAAATAGAATGACATTCTTTACAAATTAGGTGATCATGTTGTTTAAAGCCATGAGCCTTTTCGTATAATGCCAAGTTTTTTCCAAACTGATGTTTTGTAATTAAATCACAATCAAGTAATAAATCTAAGGTATTGTACACTGTAGCTCTACTCACTCGATAGTTTTTATTCTTCATATTAATATATAAAGATTCCACATCAAAATGGCCTCCTCTGCTATATATCTCCTCCATAATAGCAAAACGCTCTGGAGTTTTACGAAGCTTTTTATCTTCTAAGTACTTAATGAATATTTCTTTAATCTCTTCCATATAATTACTTAATAATTTGAGTTGACTTCAACAGCATCTCTTAATTCATAGATTAAGCCTGTTTCATCATCATTTAACTTCAAAACACCTTTCAAGGTTATTTCTTCTTCACCAATTTCTCTTTGGTTTTTTAGAAAGACTGCTATGACAGATTCTGGTCCAGCACCTCCACAGAAAAAACAACTAGAAAAAGGATATACAGATAACATTATAGAATTATCTTCTGTTTCAACAGGTAAGACAAATCCTGTAATCTTGACTTCTTTATTTTCTATTGCCTTTATCTCGTCAGTGAAAATTGGGAAAGGAATATCCATTTCAAATTCTTCACTGTACTTATATTCCCAACCTACATTTAGTAGTGTTTTCCATATTCCATCCTCTTCAGAACTAAATGAAGAAAAGGTTAAGAATAAGACAAATAATATCAATACTCTTTTCATATCACAAAAATATGAAATTAACTAATCATTTTTATTTTGCTGAGGTTTATCTCGCTCATTTTGAGGCCTATGTTCACCTTTATTAAAATTTCCATTTTTTCTAGGCTTCCAATGCTCTCTTTTCTGTTTATGTTGGAACTTACCTCCACCTTGATTTTTGGCTTTATTTTCCAACATTTTCTGTTGTTGAGTTACTTGAGCTTCTTTTCTTTCGCCAGCTTCTAACTCACTTAAGTCAAATTCTTCTTCTCCTCCAGCATTACCATCAAGTACCATTTTCTGATTCTTGATTTGGTCTTTTCTGTCTTGCAGTAACTGTCTTGCGTTAGGTCTGATTTGATTCTCAATTTCTCCAGAACGTACCTTAACAATATCAACTGCTTGCATTAATGCTTCCCTAAAAGATGTTTCATCAGCAACACCTCTACCAGCAATATTATATGCCGTTCCATGATCAGGAGAAGTTCTTACGATATCTAAACCTGCAGTATAGTTTACACCACTTTCAAAAGAATGTAATTTAAATGGAATAAGTCCTTGATCGTGATACATACAAAGTACGCCATCATAATTCTTGAATGACATTGTTCCAAAGAAGCCGTCAGCAGGGAAAGGTCCAAATACTAAGTTTCCTCTTTTCTTGAACTCCTTGATAACTGGTGAAATCACATTGATTTCTTCATCACCCAATAAACCATCTTCACCAGCATGAGGATTTAATCCCATAACAGCTACTTTTGGTTTTATGATACCGAAATCCTTTTTCAGTGACTCAATCATCACATTCAATTTAGAAGATACAGCTTCCTTTGTGATAGATGCGGCTACATCTTTAATTGGTATATGACCAGTAACTACACCAACTCTTAAATCGCCAGAACAAAGAGTCATTAAAGTATCTCTTCCACTTGCAAAGTTTTCTTGGTAATACTCCGTATGACCTGCATGTTTAAAGTCCTCACTCTGAATGTTTGCCTTATTAATTGGTGCTGTAACAACTGCATCAATCAATTCAGATTTCAAATCTTCAGAGGCTCTTGATATTGACAAATAAGCACATTTACCAGCTTCTTGAGTTACTTTACCAGGATCTAATTCCTGTACCTCAGTCCAACAGTTTACGACATTGATCTTCTGATCATGAATATAGCTATTGTTGTTGTACTGATGATAAGTAAAGTCCTCAATGCTTAAGATTCTTTTATACTTAGTAAGTATCTTACCAGAACCATAAACAATTGGTGTACATATATTTGTGATTCGCTTATCTTGTAAAACTTTGACGATAACCTCCGGTCCAATACCGTTATAATCCCCAATAGTAATACCTATACGCGGTTTATTTGATTTTCTATTTTTCTGAGTTTTATCTTTCATAAGGAATTCAAGCTCAAATTTTGCTTGTTAATTTATGATTGTATTATCTATCAAAAGTAACAATTTTGCCACTATAATTGTAATGAAATAGTATTATTCTAGTAAGAAAGTGATAAAATTTTCTTAAGCCTGAAATTCATTTCAATGAATCTATTCAAAAGTTAGATCGATGCATCTAAGGTTTAAACATTTTTATTTTATATAAAACCCTTTGAATCTTAATGTACCTCAATAGATCTTATACTATGATAATATGAGAACACAAATTGTATTTTTTTAATTAATTTTACTTCGGAATGTGTATATAGTAATTTGAAACAACTTCTAATCGGGAAATAATATTTTGCCTTTAAGCAGATAAGCAGAATACAAGAAAACAAACCAGCAACTGATTAGATCTATCTGCATTTGTGCAGTTTTATGAATAGACTTTACTACCTATTATATATTATCTTTATTAGCATTTTTATTAGTGCTATAGCTTATAACCTATTTTATATCCCCTCTTCAGAGGATACTGAATTTATATACACTGATTTTTCTACTAATGATCAAAATTCGTTGGCATTAGAAAACCATTATCACACTCAGATTAAAGCTGATAGACCCAATAAAATTCAAAAAATCTTACAAAAACTAAAGACAAAAACGGGCGATTCTTCTCCCGAATATTCTATAGGCTATATAACAGAAGCCATCAATAATAGTACAGTAGATAGTAGTCAACGTTTTTACCAATTTACTGAAAGAGGACCATCTAATGTTTCAGGAAGTATAAGATCTATAGCTTTCTGCCCACTAGACTCTATTAATAAAGTATGGGTAGCTGGAGCATATGGTGGTGATATTTGGAGAACTACCAATAATGGTAAAAACTGGAAAAGTGTCACAGAGAATCTACCTAATGCGATTATTGGAGATATCCAATATAATACTAAGGACTCATCCTTCTTTGCAATTACAGGAGAAACTTTTGGGAAGTTGAATATCAAAAATGGTATTGGTTTACTCAAATCAATTGATTCTGGTGAAACTTGGAATATTTTACCCTCTACTATTAACGATATTCGATTCCAATGTATTAATAGTATGGTGATTGATGCAAAGGATGGGAATAAAATATTAATTGGAACTGCATATCAAGATACAAATAAGAAATTCCATTCATTAATTCTAAAAACTACTGATGGAGGTTTGAATTGGGAAGAAGTTTACCATTCGAATCAACTGATTCAACAGTTAACTCTCGACCATAAAAATAGTAATATCATCTATGCTACAATAAAGAATTCGGGTATCATTAAATCAATAAACTCTGGTGAAACCTGGGGTAAAATTGACTCTAACTTACCCAAAACAGGACGTAGTGTTTTAATAGTCTCTCCTTTTGATTCCAATGTAGTTATCACTTCATTTAGCGGAAAGAAAGAAAAAGATGGTGTTCTATACCTTTCGAATGATGGTGGTTATCATTGGAAGAAACTTCAAACAAATATTGAAACAGGACTGCTTGGTGGACAAGGTTGGTACAACAATACATTGCTGTACCATCCAGAAAAAGAAACTACATTCTATGTTGCAGGTATCAATATTTGGGAAGTAAATATCAAAGACTTTAAGAATGCAACAGCTGATATTGATATTGTAAGTGATGCTTATGGTGAGCATCATGGTCCTAACCAATATATTTCAGAAAATGGAAAGATTGTAAAAAATGGCTTACACCCTGATCATCATCAACTAAAGATGATTAAGAAAGGTAATATATATAGAATGATATCTGCTAATGATGGCGGTATTTACATTAGTGATGACATAAACAATCTAAATAAATGGCATTATAGAAGTGGAACAATCAATTCAACACACTTTTTTGGGATTGATATTTCACCTGATAAAAAACATATTATAGGTGGTTCTATTGAAAATGGATCTTGGATTAGTGTAAGCCAAAGTGATAGCCTAGAATCATTCAGAAATGTTCTAGGAGGTGATGGTTTTGATGTTTTATGGCATACATCAAATCGACAAAAAATCCTGGTAAGTATATATAATAACAATATCTACAGATCTGTTGATGGGGGTTATAACTTCAAGAAATCATCTTTAGATATCTTTAAAGAAGATGGTCGTTCTCCGTTCATCACAAAGATGATTAATGATAAAGCGAACCCAGATATGGTATATGCTTTAGGAGAAAATGGAATATGGATTTCAAAGAATTTTGGAAGCACTTGGAAGCTCTCTGAAATAAAAAATGCTTGGGAATTCTCCGATTATATGGACCTCGATGTTTCAATTGTTGACCCAAACATCATTTGGGCAGGAAGTGGTCATACTGAAAAGAACAAAATTCAAGTTTCAACAGATAAAGGAAAAACATTTACCCCCACTTCACTTCCTACTAATCTTAACTTAGGTCAAATATCAGGGATTGTTACGGATCCAATAGAAAAAGAAACAGCATATGCCCTATTTTCATTTGGGAAAACTGCTAAAATATTAAAGTCACAAGACCTTGGAAAAAACTGGGAAGACCTCACAGGCTTTGTTAATTCAGATAGTTCTACCAATGGTTTCCCTGATGTAGGTGTTAATGATCTATTGGTATTCCCTTTTAATAACCACTTAATTTGGGCTGCCACTGAAATTGGCATTTTCGAAAGTACAAACGCTGGAAAATCTTGGCATAAACTAAATAGTAACATACCAACCATTGGCATTTGGAAATTGAAATATCAAAAAGGTGAAGTTTTAGTTTCTACTCAAGGAAGAGGTATATGGTCTTTATCATTGAATGAAGGGCCTCAACCACAAATCATCACTCAACATACTTTACCGGATGGGCAATTTATTGAATTTGGGATTACCCAATCGATTGACTCTATTGCATTAATCGATCAGGAAGGAACCATTTTAAGTGATAGTATCATAGCATTACCAAAAGGAGATTATCAGCATCAAACAGAATATAGAAATCAAATAAAATCAGATCAAACTCAACTAGTAGTTTATAAGGATGGATTATCTTACCGATCAAATCTGAAACCGATTCAAACGATTCACTATGATAGTACTATAACTTCCATAAAGGTCGATTTTAATAAAGCAGAAGAGTTGTTTTCTGGTGATGCTTTAGTTCTTAAAGATAATGTGGTAGGTTTTTATGGTACGAACTTACACTCTGATCATTATTACAGAAACAATACTACATCATTTACTTACTTTAAACACCCCATAAAAGTCGCTAAAGAGAATTCAAAAATCTCTTATAAAGATGTAGCACTACTATCTAAGGATGATGACTCTGTTGTTCTTGAAGGCAGTAATGATGGTGTCCATTGGGTAGAATTAAATAAACCTTATAATGGAACATTTAATCCAGATTGGAGATATTTTATCGAGCAAAAAGAAGCAAAAGGAGCTCAAACCCTATCAGTAAAACACGAAATCAATTTATTGAATTTCTTTAAACCTGATGATGAAATTATTATTCGTTTCAAGTTCAATTCAGATAATAAAAAACCAAACTGGGGATGGGCAGTAACTTCTTTGGAAATACAAGTAGATGATCAGAAGGATCTTCCTGATGTCGATTTCAAAGATATTTTCCAGGTCCAATCTCATATCTATCCTACAGAAATCACTAATAATAAATTATACATTGAAGTTTTGGCCAATAATCCGAAACCGATGAAACTAAAAGTGATTAACCTTATTGGTAATACTATCCTCGAAAGGGATAATATCCAATTAAGAAAAGGTTGGAATAAATTTCCTTTAGTCTTACCTCAACTCAACCCTGGTATTTATATTTTGAACCTTGAAATTGACAATAAAATTTCTACGCATCGATTTGTTTACAAATTAGAGGAACCAATTGCAAGAAGGTAATCATCCTCATTTTCCTATATAAACGAATGTTATAGTATTTGTTTTCTAGATATAAATCCCACTCCTTTGTAAAAAAATCATCCTTCACTAATAAAAAAGGGTTCTTGAATATATGGCTTACGTCAAACCTAAAAAACATTTAGGACAGCATTTCCTAGAAGACATGCAAATTGCACAAGACATTGTAGACGCAATGTCTTCTTATGGTGGGTATAATGAAATCTATGAGATCGGTCCAGGTACTGGTGTACTCACAACGAGATTATTGAAAAAAGAGGAGTACAAAACAACAGTCATTGAAATTGATACTGAATCTGTACATTACCTTAAAGATGTTGTGGGAATGCCTCAAGAACAAGTTATTGAAGGTGACTTCTTAAAACTTGACTTCGATAAAATTGCACCACATCCCGTTGGTTTAATTGGTAACTTCCCTTATAATATCTCAACACAAATTTATTTTAAGATCCTTGCTCATAAGGATCAAATCACTGAATGTGTTGGAATGATCCAAAAAGAAGTAGCTGATAGGATTGCATGTAAAACAGGTGGTAGAACTGCAGGAATATTGACAATTCTTGTACAAGCTTTCTATGATGTAGATTATTTATTTACTGTACCTCCAACCGTTTTTAATCCTCCTCCAAAAGTAGATTCTGCTGTCATTTCTTTAAGGAGAAACGATAGAAAGCAACTTCCATGTTCAGAAGAACTCTTTTTCAAAGTAGTTAAACAAGCTTTTTCTACTCGTAGAAAGACTTTAAGAAACGCAATGAAACCTATGGGGTTATCTCCTGAACTTCTTAAAAATGAGATTTTCAATAAAAGAGCCGAAGCATTAACTGTAGAAGATTTTATTGAATTAACTTGTAATGTAGAAGAAGATAGAAAAAAACAACAAGATTAACTTGTTGCTTATATTCAAAAAACGCCTAAATATTTATCATCAGTATTTAGGCCTTTTTTTTATTACCGTCACCCTTTATGTTTATTTTATTATCAATACACTCTTGATTTTTAGTCATTTTTATTAAATTGAGCAAAATAAATATACTTAACGAATCACAAGCTCAAAACATGACAATTACTCAAGATAAGTTCTATGAACTTTGGCTAAATAATATTCCAGGTATTGGAGGTGCAACTTGCAAACTATTAATAAGTCATTTAGGTTCTGCAGAAGAAGTTTTTAAAGCAAAAAAAAATACGCTCCATAAAATCAATGGTATTGGAGTTCATACACTTCAAGTTATTGATAAATACAGGTCTCAGTTAGTAAAAATCGAAAATGAAGTAAAAAAGATTGAGGCTTCCAATGTAAAAATACTTACATACACAGATAAGGAATTTCCTGTTAGATTAAAACTCCAAAAAGATGCCCCCTATTTGTTGTATTTAAAAGGTCAAGCTAAAAGTTTACACTCTAAGAAAACCGTTGCAATTGTAGGTTCTAGAGGAGCCAATCAGTATGGTAAACTAGTAACGGAGAAAATTATTTCCGACTTATCTCAATTTAAGGACTTATGCATTGTTAGTGGATTAGCGTATGGCATAGATATTTATGCACATAGAGCTGCATTACAAAATCAATTGGGCACAGTAGGAATTATGGCTAATGGCTTAAGCAAGGTCTATCCAGCAATTCATAAAAAAACTGCTCAAGAAATGATTGAAGATCCAAAAAGTGGGTTAATTACAGAAAACTTGATGGACGCAGAGCCTGATGGCCCAAAATTCCCTGCTAGAAATAGAATCATTGCAGGTCTTGCCGATGTTATCATTGTTGTACAAGCAAAAAAGAAAGGAGGTGCTTTAATTACGGCAGATATCGGTAATAGCTATCATAAAGATGTTTTTGCAGTTCCGGGGTTAATTAATGATCCTTTAGCAGAAGGCTGTAATAACTTGATCAAATACCAGAAGGCTCATTTATATTCCGAAATAAAGGATGTGATTACTAAAATGAATTGGGATCTAACTTCGAGTGCTCCTACTCGCCAAACTAAACTCTTCGACACTCAAAATCTTAGTGATGAAGAAAAAACTGTTGTATCATTACTTCAAAAAAGCGAATTTCATATTGAGGAAATTGCTATTCAATCAGAAACTCCGCTTCCTAAAATTGCCGGTACTCTTTTACAGCTTGAATTAAAGGGTATGGTAAAAATGAAACCTGGCAATATGTATTCTCTAAAACAATAAAATGAAAATATTAGTAGCCCCAAATGCATTCAAAGGTAGCCTTTCTGCATTTGACGTTGCCCAAGTAATCAAGAAGAATTGGTCAATTCATCGACCTGATGATGAGATAATAATGAAACCATTAGCCGATGGTGGTGATGGATTTGAACACGTCATTGCAAAAGAAAAGAATGCAGATTGGATCAATGTTCTATCAGTAGATCCTATTGGTAGGCCATTTCAATCTGGGTATTATCGGATAAATAACGCAACTGCTGTGATGAGTTTAGCATCATTATGTGGTATTGCAACAATTACTCCTAGTCCTATTAATGCATTAGAAGCAAATACCGAAGGTCTTGGTATGGCGATTAAACATGCTATTTCATCTGGTTGCAAAGAGATAATTATTGGTTTAGGTGGTAGTGCATCCACTGATTTTGGTCTAGGTGCATTATATCAGTTAGGTTTGAAGTGTTATACATTCGATAACCAAAAGATTATTCCTAAAGGAGGAAATTTACATCTTATTGAAAAGTTTGATGATACTGATCTAATAGAATTAATTGGAGGTATAGATTTTTATCTTGCTGTGGATGTAAAAAACACATTAGTTGGTAAAAATGGTTGTTCTCATGTATTTGCCCCACAGAAAGGAGCCACCGAATCTGAAGTAGAACTTTTAGAAAGTAATATTCATCATATAGGACTTCTCACAGAGAAAATGTTAAATAAAGAGGTTATTCAATTAGAAGGTGGTGGTGCTGCTGGAGGAACAGCCGCAGGTTTTTATTCTTTTCTAAACGCTCATATTATGAACGGTAGTGAGTTTGTGATGGAACTTCTAAATATTCATGATTCTATTGAAAAGAGTGATTTAATTATTACAACAGAGGGAAAGTTTGATCAACAATCATTGGAAGGAAAATTACCCTATCAAATCGCTCAACTAGGAAATAAATATAATAAACCTGTCATCGCATTTGTTGGGAGTAGTGATATTAATTCCAACGACCCAAAGAATCCATTTTATTGTATTTTTTCAATAAATAATGAGTTTACTTCTATTGATACTGCGATAAAAAATACGAAGAAGAATTTAAGTGAATGTATACAACAGTTTACTAAAATCTTATCATTGGATAAATAACTCAGATAATTAATTTTTCTTATTAAAAGATTAAAAAAATAGGATATTTTTTATCAAATTGCGAGACGTTGGAAACCATCTCATCTTATTTAGAGAAAAATTTCTAATACTACCATTAATCGGTATTGTTGAATACAATCTCCATTATCCGATTTTTTAAACATAAAGTTCATTTAATTAGCAACTTCCACCTCTATGACAAAGACTATCAAATTGGTAGCTTCTCTGTTCATAACATTAGCATGTACATCTTACAGCTTTGGACAGAAAGAATTCTATAACAACAACAAATTCAAACAGTTAGACGAAGAACTTCCTACGCCTAATGTTTACAGAACGGGAGCCGGTGCCCCAGGCCCAGAATACTGGCAGCAGCAAGCAGATTATGTTATCGAAGCGACAATTGACGAGGACAAAAAAAGATTAACTGGTTCTGAAACTGTCACTTATTACAACAATTCGCCTGAAGTTCTTACATATTTATGGATCCAATTAGATCAAAATATGAGAGCTACTGATTCTGACACTTACAAAATTCGTCAGAATCACATTGGTGAAAAAACAAATATCAATCAGTTAGCAGCAATCGATGGCTTTCCAGAATATGATGGTGGCCATAAGATTCAAAAAGTAACTGATGCTGACGGTAACGCTCTAAAATACACAATCAATAAAACAATGATGCGTATTGACCTTCCTAAAGAATTAAAGAAGGGTGAAACGTTTACATTTAACATTGATTGGTATTACAACATCAATGACCGTCTATTAATGGGTGGCCGTGGTGGCTATGAAACATTTGCGGAAGATGGCAATACAATTTTCACTATCACACAGTGGTTCCCAAGAATGGCTGTTTATGATGACTTTAACGGTTGGCAAAACAAACAATTCTTAGGTAATGGTGAGTTTGCTTTAACTTTTGGCGACTATGATGTAAAAATCACAGTACCATCTGACCATATTGTTGCATCAACTGGTGAATTACAAAACCCTAAAGATGTTTTAACTTCAGAGCAGATTGATTTATTTGAGAAAGCAAAAACTTCTGAAACACCAGTAGTTATCGTTTCTCAAAAGGAAGCGACAAAAAAGGAAAAATCTAAAGCAACGGATACTAAAACTTGGCATTATAAAGCTGATAATGTAAGAGATTTTGCTTTTGGTTCATCACGTAAATTCATTTGGGATGCTATGGGTGTTGACATCAATGGCAAAACAGTAATGGCAATGTCATACTACCCGAAAGAAGCAAATCCTTTGTATGGACAATATTCTACTGAAGCAGTTGCTCATACTTTAGAAGTGTATTCTAAGTATACAATCGATTACCCTTACCCTGTTGCTATTTCTGTAGAAGCATCAAACGGTATGGAATATCCTATGATCTGTTTCAACTATGGTCGTCCAGAAAAAGATGGAACTTACTCTCCTCGTATTAAGTACGGAATGATTTCAGTAATTATTCATGAGGTAGGTCACAACTTCTTCCCTATGATTGTCAACTCTGACGAACGTCAGTGGACTTGGATGGATGAAGGTTTAAATACTTTCTGCCAATATTTAGCTGAACAAGAATGGGAAGATGGTTATCCTTCTAGAAGAGGACCAGCTGAAAATATTGTTAACTACATGAAAGGTGAGCAAAACAATATTGTTCCTATTATGACAAACTCTGAGTCATTAAAACAATTTGGTAATAATGCCTACGGAAAACCTGCTACAGCTCTTAATATCTTAAGAGAAACAATTATGGGTAGAGAGCTTTTTGATTACGCTTTTAAAGAGTATGCTCAAAGATGGGCTTTCAAGCACCCTAAACCAGCAGATTTCTACAGAACAATGGAAGATGCTTCTGCAGTAGACTTAGATTGGTTCTGGAGAGGTTGGTTCTTTACTACTGAGCCTGTAGATATCTCTATTAAAGAGGTTACTGTTGAGGAATTAGATACTCAAAACCCTAAAGTTGAAGTAGCGAAAAGAAAAGCAGAAAGAGATGCTCAACCGAAGGATATCACAACGATCCACAACGAAGAAGCTAAATTGGTGACTCGTGTGGACGAAAGACCTGAATTAAAAGATTTCTACAATAGCTATGATCCTCTAGATGCTGATCTGGAAGATTATGAAAACTACAAGAAATACAAAGCTGGTCTTAACGAAGCGGATAAAGCATGGTTAGCGAAGAAACATTTTGTTTATCAAGTAGACTTTGAAAACGTTGGTGGTTTACCAATGCCAATTATCATTGAACTACAATATGCAGATGGTTCATCAGATAAAAAGTACATTCCTGCTGAAATCTGGAGAAAAGATGACAAAGTGGTTTCTAAAGTATTTGTATGTGAAAAAGAGGTTACTCAGTTTGTACTAGATCCAAATAGAGAAACAGCCGATATCGATACAGACAACAACTACTTCCCGCGTAAGCCTGAAGTAAGTAGATTCCAATTGTATAAGTCTGGTGCTAACCAACCAAGAACTTATGACAGCGGACGTCTTAATCCAATGCAAAAAGCAAAGAAGAACAAAAAGTAATTCTTTTTCAATATTAAACTATCGACCTACATTTCACTTTGTAGGTCGATTTTTATTTTATAACCAATGAGATTTCAACTCCCTCTTATATTAATCTTATCGCTAGGTTCTCTTTTAGTTTATGGGCAAAAGGAGAGCTATAATAACAATAAGTTTAAACAATTAGACGAAGAACTTCCCAACCCTAATTCATACAGAACAGGATCAGGTGCTCCGGGGCATAAATATTGGCAACAGAAAGCCGATTATGTAATTGAAGCATCACTTGATGAAGCTAAGAATCAGTTACATGGTGAAGAGACCATTACTTATTTTAATAATTCACCGAGTCCAATAAAGTACCTTTGGGTACAACTGGATCAGAATATGAGAGCTACTAATTCTAATACTTATAAGATCTCTCAAAATAAAATTAAAGAAACTGCAAGCCCGAAAGATTTTGCAAGAATAGATGGGTATCCTGACTATGATGGTGGCCATAAAATACAAGAAGTAACAGACCAAAATGGGCAACCACTTCCCTACACTATCAATCAGACAATGATGCGTATTGATTTACCTCAAGTATTGAAGTCAAATGAAAATATCGTTTTCAATATCAAATGGTACTATAATATTAATGATAGAAAACTGATGGGTGGCCGTGGTGGTTACGAAACTTTTGCTGATGGCAACACTCTTTATACCATCACTCAGTGGTTTCCAAGAATGGCTGTTTATGATGATGTAAATGGATGGCAAAACAAACAATTTTTGGGTAATGGTGAGTTCGCTTTAACTTTTGGTGATTACGATGTAAAATTCACAGCTCCTGCTGATCACATTGTTGGTGCAACAGGTGTTTTACAAGATTCTACTATCCTATCTGAAGAAATCAGAGAAAGATTAGAACAAGCAAAATATAGTGAAAAACCTATCGAAATTGTCACTAAGAAAGAAGTCATCAAAAAAGAGAAAAAGAAAGGGAAAGTAAAAGGAACAACAACATGGCATTATAAAGCTGAAAACGTTCGAGACTTTGCATTAGGTTCCTCAAGAAAATTTATTTGGGATGCTATGGGAGTAGAAATGGGCGATAAAATTGTTATGGCAATGTCCTATTACCCTAAAGAAGCTTATGAATTATATAGCAGGTATTCTACTGAAGCAGTCGCACATACCTTAGATGTTTACAGCAGAATGACATTTGATTATCCATATCCAGTGGCAATTTCTGTTGAAGCAAACAACGGTATGGAGTATCCAATGATCTGTTTTAATTATGGTAGAGTTGATAAAGAAGGGCATTATACGAAACGTACTAAGTATGGAATGCTTTCAGTGATTATCCATGAAGTAGGTCACAACTACTTCCCTATGATTGTCAACTCTGATGAAAGACAATGGACTTGGATGGACGAAGGCTTAAACTCTTTCCTACAATTCGTTGCAGAACAAGAGTGGGAAGAAAATTATCCATCTATGGAAGGTTTTCCAAGAACTGTTGTCGATTATATGAAAGGTAACCCCGACAACATATCTCCTATTATGACTAACTCTGAGTCAATTCATCAGTTTGGATGGAATGCGTATTCTAAACCTTCAGTGGCTTTAAATATTCTTAGAGAAACTGTTATGGGTAGAGAATTATTTGATTACGCATTTAAGACTTATGCTAATAGATGGATGTTTAAACACCCTACTCCTGCTGATTTCTTTAGAACAATGGAAGATGCTTCGGGGGTTGATCTAGATTGGTTCTGGAGAGGATGGTTCTATACTATTGAACCTTGTGATATAAGTATTAAAAATGTTGTTTATGATCAACTGAATACAAAAAATCCAGAGATTGAATCTGCTAGATTGAAAGCGGAAAGAGATCAGAAAACTCCAGATATCACTACTATTCATAATCAAGAAGAAGGACTAACAACTCGTTTGGAGAAAAAACCAGAGTTAAAAGACTTCTACAACAGTTATGATGAATATGACTATAACACAGAAGATGTAGAAAGATATAAAAAATACGATGCCTCATTAAACGAAAATGATAAAGCTTGGATTAAAGAAAATAAGCACATTTATCAAGTAGATTTTGAGAATGTTGGAGGTTTAGTTATGCCTATCATTATTGAGTTTACATATCAAGATGGAAGCAAAGAAAAAAGGTATATCCCAGCCGAGATTTGGAAGAACAGTGATCAAGTAGTATCAAAAGTATTTATTTTAGATCAAGAAGTAAGTTCTTTTACACTAGATCCAAATAAAGAAACTGCAGATATTGATTACTCCAATAATTACTTCCCTCGACATGAAGAAGTAAATAGGTTTAAATTATATAAATCAAAAAAGCATTAATCTTTTAAGCCATCATTGAAGAATGATGGCTTTTTTGTTATTTTTATTATACACATTAGAATGTATGAATAATGAATAAAACAGAAATTGCTAAACTCGCTGGAGAACAACTGATAAAATTTTCCTCAAAATTTACAGATAAAGGTTTTTGGTCTAAAGTGATGAAATTTGCGAGAAAAGCAGGATTAAAAATCACCTATTATGCCGTCACACTTTATTATACGATGCTAGATGAAGATACACCCTATGCTTCAAAGTTAGTCATCATGGGAGCTTTAGGTTATTTTATTCTACCCGTTGATTTAATTCCAGATATAGCTCCAGGGATTGGTTTTACTGATGATCTTGCAGCATTAACTTCTGCATTTGTTACAGTCGCAATGCATATCAAACCAGAACATAAAGAAAAAGCATTGATACAAATACAAAAGATTTTTAAAGAAGCAATTACAGAAAGTGAAGTCGATTTTTAATAAGTATACAATAAAATATTTCAAAAAATCCACTCTATACCATGTTATGTAGAGTGGATTTTTTTTATTGTGTACAATACTATCAACCTGTTTAAATAATTTAATTTTAACACCATCAATTTACTGAAAAAACAAAAAAGCTTAATCTCTATTAATTATAACTAAAAACACTGTCCCCTTGGAACCCTTCTATGTCTGAAAGGTATAAAACATTATCAGAAACTTAATTTTATTAAACGATTACCAAACCATCTATCAAAATGAAAACTTATCGATTAAAAAGTATCTCAATGCTGGCTATACTGACTGCATTGTTGATAGGGTGTAATCCTCAGGGTCCTGAATATGTTTCGGACTATGACGTTGTTATCACTAATTACGACAAAGAGAAAGTGGATGAATTTGCCGAAGCTAAGACTTTTGGCATTCCTTGGAAAGTAGTTCATGTAGGTGACACTACAGAATACGAACCAACAGAATTTGACATTAAGGTACTTGAAACCACTAGACAACAGTTAGAAGACAGAGGCTATACTTTTATTCCTGAAACTAGCAATGATAAACCCGACATCATTGCGTTGTGTTATTCAGTAACAACCACAACAGTCTACACTTGGTGGGATTGGTGGGGTGGCTACCCAGGTTGGGGTTATCCAGGATGGGGATTCCCAGGTTGGGGTTACCCAGGTTATGGATATCCAATTAGAGGTGTTGCCGCATACCAAAAAGGAACTGTGCTAATTGAGATTGCTGATAATGAACCTGTAAACCTTCCGGCTGAAGAAGAAGTAGAATTCCCTATTCTATGGGAAGGTGTAACGAATGGATACACAACAAATACAGCAGATGAAATTCGAAGAGTAGAAAAGAATATCATCCAAATGTTTACACAATCAGAATACATTCAAGCATCTAACTAATAACAGACAATGAGAAAATTATTTACTTTAGTAGCATCTATAGTACTATTGTCTACTAGTGCTACATTTGCTCAGGATAAGATCATTTCACTGTCATATAGTATGGCAGTTCCTTCAGGGAATACAAACGCATTTATTAATGATGCCAGTTTCCGAGGTGGTACTTTTGAATACCGTCAATTTATAAACCCTCAAATGAGTTTAGGCTTCTCTGTAGGGTATCAAAGATTCTACCAAAGCAAAGGGTATACGACGGTACCATTACCAGATGGTGATGGTCATCTTTCTGGTCAAGAATATTCATATATTGACCAATTTCCATTAATGGCGACTTATCACTATTATTTCGGTCTTGAAGGTGGTGTAAGACCTTATGCAGGAATTGGTGTTGGTGCAGCTCATTATGAATACACTAGCCAAATTGGTTCAATTGCTTCAGTAGGCAAACAATGGCATTTCAATGTTGCTCCTGAAGTGGGTGTATTAGTACCGATTGGTAATACAACATATTTCCATACGAATATTAAATACAATTACGCAGCAGCAGCTGGTGGTTTTGATGCTCAATCTTATTGGGGATTTAATATTGGATTAGCTTTTGATTTATAAAAACAACTGCAATTCCTGTAAATATGAAGGCAAGTGATATTATCACTTGCCTTTTTTGTATTATTTGACGTATATCATTAAACATTTTTAGGTAAGCCTAAAAATTATATTTATTTTTGTAATAAAGCATGAATACACTGTCGTAAATTTTCTAAGAAAGTTCTAAATGAGAAGTATTATCAATTGGATAACAGGTAAATGGAACTCTACTCCTCAAATGTTTATTGAAGAAGATATTTTAAAAATCATCTTCAAAATAAATGAGGACAAGTTAACTATTTGTAAAAAGGATATTTTAGAAAAACTAGACTATCCCCAAGATTCGATTGAGAAAGCGATAGCAACTCTCCTATTCTACAATGAAATATCAGAGGATAAAGAATACTTTGAGATTGAAGAAAAAGGAAAAAAGAGAGCAATAAAACTGATAAGAAAACATAGGATTTACGAGAAATATCTAGCCGAAAAAACGGGCTTTTCTAAATCTAATTGGCATCATAAGGCTGAAAAAAAAGAGCATCTTTTAACGGATGAACAGGTAGATAATATGGAAAAGGAATTAGGCTTCCCTAAGTTTGATCCTCATGGAGATCCTATTCCAACAAAAGATGGTGTCTTACCTAAACTAAAAGGTAAAACTTTAAATTTAGTTACATCAAGCACCATCGTTAAAATTATCCATATGGAAGATGAGCCACATGACATCTATAAATCTCTGATAAAAAAGGAGATACACATGGGATCGATCATGAAAGTTCAAAAACAATCCAATGGTACTATCGATTATTATACTGAAGGGAAACATCTCAAACTATCAAAAAAGGAAGCAAAAAATCTTCAGGTAGTAATTATTGAACAACTTGATGACATTCCTATGGGTGTTATAAGACTCACTGCATTAAAATCTAATGAAAAAGCCATTATCACTGGCTTATCTTCTGAATGTAGAGGCATCAATAGGAGAAGATTATTGGATTTAGGTTTTGTAAAGGGAACAAAAATTAGCATTGGAATGGTTAGCCCAATGCAAGACCCTAAAGCTTTCTTGATAAGAGAGACTTTAATTGCACTAAGAAAAGAACAAACAGATATGATTTTAATTAAAAAATTAGATCATGACACAAAATAATACAAGTCCTGTTTGTGATACATGCAAACAGAATCCCAATGGAAGATTAAAAAGATTGGGTGTTGAAATTGAAAATAGTGATTATGTCATTGCCTTAGCAGGAAACCCTAATACAGGAAAAAGTACTGTATTTAATAGTTTAACAGGCTTAAAGCAACATACAGGTAATTGGCCTGGGAAAACAGTTGGAAGAGCTGAAGGTGGATTTGTTTACGATGACAGTAGTTATAAACTTATAGATTTACCGGGTACTTATTCCTTAATGTCTACTTCAGAAGATGAAGAGATTGCAAGAAACTTTATACTTTTCGGAAAACCAGATGTTACCATCATAGTAGTTGATGCAGGTAGACTCGAAAGAAATTTAAATCTTACCTTACAAATATTAGAAATCACAGATAAGGCTGTATTGTGTGTGAACCTTATCGATGAAGCAAAAAGACATAATATTGAAGTAGATACCCGAACACTTTCTAAAGAACTCGGAATTCCAGTCGTAGAAACTTCCGCTATTAGAGGTGTAGGTATATCTGAACTTTTAAGAACAGTAGACGATGTAGCTCAAGGTAAAATTATTTGTCAGCCACATAGAATAAAAAATGTTCCTAAAAGAATAGACAAGGAGATCAATAAAATTCAAAAATCAATCGAACAACTCTACCCCGGTTTACCAAATAGCCGATGGATAGCGTTTCGATTATTGGATGGAGATCAAGATATTATAAAAGCCATCAAAAATGGCGAATTTATAAATGACAGATAAAATAATGGACAAACCTCAAAGTATTGATGATCTTTTAAATGAAGCTGCCGAAACAAGATGGGAAGTTGGGCAAGATTTTCATGATCAACTGTCAGAAAGTATATATGCAAATGCAGCAAACATTGCAGACAAAACAGTAATCAGAACAAACGAAAAGGAGAAATTCAATTTCGATAGAGCAGTAGATAGAATTGTTACAAGTCCAATATGGGGCTTCCCTATCATGTTTCTAGTACTTTCAATCGTATTATGGTTAACAATTGTAGGCTCAAACTATCCTTCTCAATTTTTAGCATTTATATTATTAGATAACGTCTATGTTTGGATTAGAGAATTTACCTCTTCTACATTACCATGGTGGTTATCTGGTTTCTTGGTGGATGGTGTATTCTTAAGTCTCGCTTGGGTAATATCAGTGATGCTTCCTCCAATGGCTATTTTCTTCCCAATGTTTACAATTTTAGAAGATCTTGGTTACTTACCTAGAATTGCTTTTAATTTAGATAAGTTGTTTAGGAAATCTGGGGCTCATGGAAAACAAGCATTAACTATGAGTATGGGTTTTGGGTGTAATGCAGCAGGTGTTGTTGCTACAAGAATAATTGATAGTCCTAGAGAACGATTAATTGCCATTATCACCAATAACTTTTCACTTTGTAATGGACGCTGGCCTACTCAAATACTATTAGCTACCATATTTATTGGGGCTATGGTACCTGATCAGTATAAAACATTGGTTGCTACTTCTGCAGTTATTGGTGTAGCACTACTAGGAATTACTCTTACATTCTTGGTATCAATGTTTTTATCCAAAACCATGTTAAAGGGAGAAGTATCATCATTTACATTAGAACTTCCTCCTTACCGTAAGCCAAGAATCCTTCAGACAATTTATACCTCACTTATTGATCGAACTCTTATCGTTCTTTGGAGGGCATGTTTATTTGCCGCTCCAGCTGGTGCAATGATTTGGTTAGTATGTAATATTAATGTTGGTGAAGTTTCCATCGCAGAATGGCTAATACATTCTTTCGATTATTTTGGTTGGTTAATTGGATTAAACGGGGTGATTCTACTAGCATATATACTTGCAATCCCTGCCAATGAAATTGTGATGCCTACCATCTTAATGTTGACTGTTATGACAACAACAATTACAGGATATGGAGAAGGCAATGGTGTTATGTTTGAATTAGACAGTATGTCAAATACACATGATGTATTGGTTGCAGGCGGATGGACCTTATTGACAGCCATCAATGTCATGCTATTCAGTCTGATCCATAACCCTTGTAGTACAACCATATACACTATTTACAAAGAAACAAATAGTATCAAGTGGACTACAGTAGCATCTATCCTACCTGTAATTATGGGCTTTTTAGTTTGCTTCATAGTCACTCAATGTTATTACTTATTAAGTTAGAAAAACATTTCATTTATGATAAGGTTCAAGTATATCAGATGCTTGAACCTTTTTTGATCTAAGAAATTTTAGAAATCATCTTAAAAAGTAATGCATCACATTAAAATCAGGTGTAATTCATTATTTTTGTAAGATCATTCAAAACGATAAATATGACGAATTTAATTAAAGTTGGTGGTGCAGAACTTAACCAAACTCCATTGGATTGGACCAACAACTTTCAAAATATATTAGAGGCAATAAATACCGCTAAGGAGAATAAAGTCTCAATCCTTTGTTTACCAGAATTATGTCTTACTGGCTACGGTTGTGAAGATGCTTTTTATGCTCCAAATACAGAGCAGCAAGCATTAAAACTATTGGGTCAATTATTACCACACACAAAAGATTTAGTTGTTTCTGTGGGGTTGCCTTTAAGACATCAAAATAAACTATACAATACTGTTGCTTTAATTGCTGATCAAGAAATCCTTGGGTTTGTTGCCAAAAAGCATCTTGCGGGGAATGGTATACATTATGAACCAAGATGGTTCACTCCTTGGAAAGACGGTGAAAGTGGTACTATAACCTTTGATGATCATTTCACTTCAGTACTAGGAACAAATTCATTCCCTTTTGGAGATCTCTTATTTGATGTAAAAGGCGTAAGAATTGGTTTTGAAATTTGTGAAGATGCCTGGGTAGCCAATAGACCAGGTCGATCTTTGTACGCCAACGGTGTTGATATCATTCTAAATCCTTCTGCTAGTCATTTTGCTTTTGATAAATTAGATGTTAGAAAACGTTTTGTACTTGAAGGATCAAGAGCTTATGGCGTTGGTTACATTTATGCCAATCTGTTAGGTAATGAATCTGGCAGGGCAATCTATGATGGAGGTGTTATGATCGCGCTATCTGGAAAGCTTTTGTCTATTAGTAAAAGGTTTGCCTTTTATAATTACAAAGTAACAACTGCCACTTTTGATTTAGATGTAGCTCGTTTAGCACAAATTCAAAGTCATACTTCCAATACAGGTACAGCAAGTCATACAGTCGTTAATTCATCTTTCGAAATCCCAAGAACAGTCCCTGAGAAACATATTCCAGTTGAAGAAAGTTGGGAGCACTCTGTAAATATCAAAGAGGAAGAATTTGGTAGAGCCGTTGCTCTAGGACTTTTTGATTACATGAGGAAAAGTTTCTCTAAAGGATTTGTGGTATCCCTTTCTGGAGGTGCTGACTCTTCTGCCATTGTCACATTAATTCATTTAATGATTAAAATGGGTATTGAAGACCTTGGTATAGATGGGTTTAAAAAGAAATTAAGTTACTTCTCTACTTTAAAGGAATGTGATACAGATGAAGCACTTTGCGAGCTAATTCTAACGACTGCTTATCAGCCGACTGAAAATTCTGGTGATGTCACTTTAAATGCTGCTGAATCATTAGCAAAAGCTGTTGGGGCCACTTTCTATAATGTCAATGTAAACCCAATGTTTAAAGGGTATGTGAATGCTATAGAAAATGCGCTTGGCAGATCATTAGGTTGGGATACCGATGATATCACATTACAAAATATACAAGCGAGAGTACGCGCCCCTTCCGTATGGATGTTAGCTAATATTAATGGTGCTTTATTATTATCTACTTCAAATAGATCAGAAGCTGCCGTTGGTTATGCAACAATGGATGGTGATACTTCTGGAGGTTTAAGTCCTATTGCTGGTATCGACAAAAATTACCTTAGAAGTTGGTTACGTTGGATGGAAACAAATGGACTTGACAACAAATGGAATATTCCTGCTCTTAAGTTTGTGAATGAACAGCAACCTACTGCAGAATTACGTCCAAAAGATTCTAAACAAACCGACGAAGCAGATTTAATGCCTTATGATATTTTAGAAGAAATTGAAAAGCTAGCAATCAGAGATAAAAAATCTCCAAAAGAATGTCAGCTTTTCCTCTCTGCAAATCACCCAGAGGCTTCTCAAGAAACTATAAATGCATGGATCACAAAATTCTTTAGGCTTTGGAGTCGAAATCAATGGAAAAGAGAACGCTATGCTCCTTCATTCCATTTGGATGATAAAAACCTCGATCCTAAAACTTGGTGTAGATTCCCAATTTTATCAGGAGGATTCAATCAAGAACTTGGAGAGCTATAACAAAAAAAGCCTGTCGAAATCACTAATCGACAGGCTTTTTTTATTAATCATACTTTTTATGAAGAATTTCATTCATAATAAAAGCATCTCTAATTCTATTAGGACTTTTAAATAGTCCTGAAATATCTTTCTTAGCTTTTTTCTTTTTTGGCTTAGCGTTTCTCTTCTTTCTTCGTTCTTTCCTCTCTTCCTCAATATCATCAACTACATAATCATCCTTCCAATTATAATCATCATCATCTACAGGAGAATTATTTCTTCTTAGTGGAGATACATTTGTGGGGTTATAATCTCTTAAATCTTCCCTTAACTCCTCTTCCGCTCTTTCTGGATCTAGTGGATTTAATTGACGTTGTTGCTCCTGAATTTTACCTGGATCAATTAATATGTTTAATAAATCTTTAAAAGATGCAGGAGCCTGAGTTGATGAAGGTTGTTTCTGAAACTCTTCGGGATAGTCTTCCTTTTCTACAAATTCTTCTTCCTTTGGAGGAACAATATTCTGTGATGTAATATTTTGATGAGGTTTCTTTTTCTCTGATTTCTTACCCAAATTTGAGAGAAACCAATAAACTCCAACTCCAATTATTGAAAAAATGATCTCTTGAATACTATCCATATTGGTTTTATTTAAAAAAATCTGAGTTAATATTAATTACATGATTGTAAGCATAAATATAATCATTCTTACAAAATTGTTTCATGTATTTTTTTAAGAACTGAAGGTTTCTATTAATTTCGAGAAAAATACTATAACTAAACTCTGAATATGACTCTTGTATTAGCATTAATTGTTATTGGCGGATTATTAATATTTTTTTTAATTCTTAATCAAAAAAGTAAGAAAAAGAAAAAAGCCATCCAAGCACAAAAAAAGCTAGAGATGGACAGATATGACAGGTATATGAGAAGGTTTGATGACCCTTCTTGCCTAACTAAACTTGAACCTACATCTTCAAAAGTTGCTGGTACAAGATATGCTAATGATGATACAGGAGAAAATCGTCAGACAATTCTAAAAGCAACAAAAGAAGGTGAACTTCTTATGCTTATTCCCGATGAGTTGAATCGATATGACAATGCCGCTATTAAAATCATGCGATTAAATGGTAAGCAAATTGGATTTTTAGATATGGATGCTTCACTAGAAATAAAATCTAGGTTAATTAATAGATCTCCTGTTGAAGCAAAAGTCTCTAAAATATATGAGAAAGGCGGTGTATTAGAATGTGATATAGAATTGCAGCGTTATAGTAGGAAAATTAAAAAACAATAGGATTAGACAATCCTTTTAATAACTAAACATAAAAGTTCATTTATAATGAAAAATCTAGCAAAAGGCCTTATCGGTATCTTATTACTTTCAGCGGTAGCTTGTTCATCACCTTCAAACTCATCAAAAGAAGAAACTTCAAATAAAAAGGAAGTAGCTACAGAAAGTGCTTCTTACTCTTATGATGCAGCGGCCACTCAAGTTGCATTTACAGCTTTTAAAACTACTGATAAAGTTCCTGTTGGTGGTAAGTTTATGCAATTTGAAGCTACTCCTGCTGAGGCTTCAGTAAGCAACCCAATCGATATCTTGAATAACTTAAAGTTTTCAATTCCAGTAAGCTCAATCGAAACAAATGATAAAGGCAGAAACGGTAAAATTGTGAAGTATTTCTTTGGTACTTTAGCTTCTACTGAAAACATCTCTGGTGTTATAAAAAGCGTGTCTAATGGAAAAGCATTAGTAAGTATCACTATGAATAACATTACAAAAGATGTTGAATTAACAGCAAAAGCAAGCGACAATGTTGTTCTTGTAAAAGGTGCAATTGATGTAGCTAATTGGGATGGTATTGGAGCTATCGACGCATTAAATAAGATCTGTTATGACTTACACAAAGGTGCAGATGGTAAAAGTAAATTATGGTCTGAAGTTGATCTGGTAATTAAATCAAAATTAGCTTCTAACTAAGACAAAATCACAAGCCGTACTTCTTTAAAAAGTGCGGCTTTTTTATTTTTCCATGTAATGCAAGCCACCATCTAAAGCAAACGATATTTAAAGAAAAGAAGCTAGCTCCTCCAATCACAATTCCCCAATTCCATAATATCATTGGGTCTCCTAAAACATAATACCTGAATGTACTTATCAAGAAAATACCAAAAGTCACTTCGATAAAGAATTGAATTGACCAGAAACTCGTTTTCACCCTAACATAAGTCTTCTTCCAGTCAAATGATATAATGATTAACCATAAACAATTTAATGCTCCAAAAATTGAAACAGCTATCCATATTATTAAATGAATATTCATCGTTATGGTATCGGTTACTTGCACTTCAGTAAATAAGTAAGGTAAATCTTTGACAAAATACCCTTCCTCTCCTGTAATTGCATCCAATAAAAAATGTGTAGCAATACCTACAGATAAAGAAAATAATATCTGGAAAAATGAATAATGTCGGGTTTGTTCATAATACACATGGAACCGTATTGGGCTTACATTGGTCAACACCGGACGAATGATCCAATAATTCAAATAATAAATCATTAAACCCGCCGGAATATCAAATAAGAAAATTCCAAATACTGTATGCCCTACTTTATCACTTACTTGTAATTCCAAGAAGTGTTCAAAGTCTGGTATCATACTTCCTATAATTAAAGCAGAAACAGATAGAAAATGAGAATACCTAAATAATGGCAAGACTGCCATTGGGTGAGCAATAGGAATGGGCATATAGTTAATTAAGGTTATAATTCATTACAACATGATTTTCTGTTCTTTTAGTTTAGCTTCCTTTTTTAGTTTCAATTTTTTGATCAAATATTTCCAATGAAATGATGTAAATATTAAACTATACATCAACGACCCGCAAACAATCACTCCTGTTTTTAAATAATTATCTGGCAAAGTCATATTGTACATTCTTATAAATACTATCATTTCAGCTATCGTAAGCATTTCGATAAAAAAGAAATAATACAAATGGTCATATATCTTTTTTAAGGTACAATTAGATATATATTTTACAATCTGAATAAAAACAATGAATGTACCTAGAATTGAGAATGTATACCAATTAAAAATAAAAAGCTTAATATGGTTATAGCCGAACCTCGATAAATCAGTGGAAAGTATAGGAAGTCTTTTCACAAAGAAACCATTGGTTCCACTTACCCCATCTAAAATAAGATGAGATCCAATTCCAATAATAATTGAGACTAATACCCACTTTATTGATAAAGCTTTTGGTTTATCATTTATTTCAAATGGTAAAACTTCTTTTAGTACCGGGAAACATATTTTTTTCCATATAAAATAGAAAGCTAATGCTACGGGTATATCAAATAGGAAAACCCCTAATAAAGTATGGCCAAATTTTGAGCTAAAGTCTAAAATAAATAAATGCTCAAAGTCTGGAATAATACTACCTAGCAACAACCCTATAAAAGAAAGTTGCTTTATTTTTTTAAAAGGAAATATATATGCCGTGTGTGCAAAAGTAATGGGCATGTTAACAATGAGTGATTAATAATGATAGTATAATTTAATTATTTAGAGGAGGAATTAATAGTTGCTTTGACAAATTCGATTTTCCTTTCTAATTCCCATTCTACGGGCATCCAATTTATCTTCGTTTTTTTCTCCATTCTCCTAAACCACGTCATTTGACGTTTTGAAAATTGTTGTATTGATTTCAATAAAACCTCTCTCATCTCATCATATGTGATCTCTCCTTCAAGATACTCAGTAATATGACGATACTCTAAACCATAAGACTTTAATTTTCCTGACTCTATTCTCTCAAGTAATGATTTCACCTCATCAATCATCCCTTCTTCTAACCTCTCATTTAACCTTCTCTCTATTTTTGACCACCTTGTGTCTCGATCAATATTAATTGCAAAATTAAATGTTGGAAGGTTCTTAAATTCTACGGGTTTATAATGTGTTTCGGGTTTATATTTCAGAAAATACTCTATTTCTATAGCTCGCATTAATGATCTGGCTCTATGGCCAATCCCTTCTAATTGTTTTTTTTTATTAGGTACCAATTCAAGATAAAACTTTTGCATATCTTCTAGAGATTGGTTTTCCCATTCAGACCTCAATGCTTCATTCCTTGGAATCCAAACTTCGTCATAACCATCTAAAGTAACGGCTTCAATATATAAACCTGTTCCTCCACATAGAATAGGAATATGATTATTTTTTAATATTGTATCAACAGATTCTGCGTAAAGTTTTTGAAATAAATAAAGATTAAAATCTTCACCTGGCTCACAAATATCAATGAGATGATACGGAATATCTTTTCCTTTGATTTTGTATTCTGACAAGTCTTTACCAGTACCAATATCCATCCCTTTGAATACCTGTCTCGAATCAGCACTAATTACTTCTCCACCAATTTGACTGGATAAATGAGTTGCTAAAGATGTTTTACCACTCGCTGTTGGCCCTGTAATAACAATTAATGGAGTATTATTTAAAGATTTTTCTTGTGACATACTAATATTCAATGACGTTCTTCAAAAAAGAATACGATATTATAATATAACAAATGTAATACATCGATTACAGAACTTTAGTATTTGGTTTGTCATTAAAATTGAATACCTCTACTCTAAACTTTCAGTGTTAAAGGCCCTAAAACAAAATATAAGAAAATCAATATTAAAAAGCACTCAGAGAGAAGCTGATAGAAACTTTTTCCTATTCTCATGTTTTATGTCCATAGGTGGTTTCACTTGGGGGCTATTGTCTTTATATTTCGAACTTGATATAGCTAGCGTTATCCCTATAGGTTATGTAATTTTTAGTATTTTCAATATCTATTTTTGGGTAAAGAAAGAAGACAAAGCAATTCATAAAGCACTACAAACTTTCTTTTCTATCCTCTTGCCTTTCATATTTCAATTAATATTAGGAGGAGCAAAATCGACTGGTGTTGTAATGATTTGGTCCTTATTTGCACTTACTGCAACACTTGCATTCTACAAAGGCAAAGCCTTAATGTATTGGCTCGGAATCTTTGTAGTATTACTCGGCATTGTCATCTTAGTAGACCATGAAATTGAATACATTACCCCAAAACAGTTAAGAAATTATCAGATCTTTAATATTCTATTACTGATTAATTTTTCAATGATATCTTCAATGCTATTCTTCTTGTCAAAGTTTTTTGTTGATCAGCAATTAAAGACAATGGATGAATTGGTCGAAACAAATGCCCAATTAATTGCTGCAGAAGAAGAAGTAAGACAAAACTCCGAGGAGATCTTTGTGATGAATGATATGCTGAAAGAGTCGAATAAAAAACTAGAGGGAGCTTATATTGAACTTGAAAAAACTAAAGACACAGAAATAGAAGCTATGAGCCACTCTATCTTTGAAAGTATAGATTATGCCAAACAAATTCAGAGTTGCTTTTTACCCCAAACCAATCGATTTAATGAAATCGTAAAAGACGGATTTATTCTCTTTAAACCTAGAGATGTTGTTTCTGGTGACTTTTACTGGTTTTATAAACAAGATCATTTTATTGTGATTGCAGCAGTTGATTGTACAGGTCATGGTGTTCCGGGTGCATTTATGTCTCTCTTAGGAGCAGAATCTTTAAACAGTATTATTGTTAATCGTCAGATTTTTGATTCTGCCGAAATTCTTAACCAATTAGACTATTTAATAAGAAAAAAGCTTAAGCAAGAAACTACAAACAATAAAGACGGAATGGATTTAGCCCTAACCGTTTTCAATACTCAAACGAAGATAGTTTCGTTTTCTGGTGCAAAAAATCCATTATGCTATACAAAGGATAATGAGCTAATAGTAATAAAGGGAGACCGACAACCTATCGGTATGTTCCATCCTGACCAAGCTCCCAAGGATTTTACAAAACACGAGTTTCCATACGATTCGAAGATGTGCTTTTACATGTATAGTGATGGTTTCCAAGACCAATTTGGTGGTGAAAAATTAAAAAAATTTATGCCCAAAAGACTTAAAGAAACTTTATTTAAGCACCATACAATGAGTATGAAAGTTCAAAACAGTCTATTGGATAGTACATTTAACTATTGGAAAAAAGACGAACAACAAACAGACGACGTACTTGTTATTGGGTTTTCTATAGATTAAAAAAAATTAACTTTTGGCATTTATTGTCGGTTATAATAGTATCTTTGCTAAGGACTAATTTTTTACTAACAACTAATTCATGATAGTTCGGTTTTACACTATTATCTCTTATTTCTTTATTTTTAGCATACTGTCTGCATGTAATACATCAAAAAAAAGTGATGTATCAGAAGCTACCGAAGTTGTTGTAGACACACCCGAAAAAGAGGAAATTATTTATAGCAACCATGATTTATCGGATATAAAAGAACGAGGAAAGTTAATTGCTCTTACTGCTTATAGCTCTACCTCTTATTTTGTATATAAAGGTGAAACTATGGGTTATGAGTATGAACTTTTAAAAAGACTTGCTGATGATCTAGACTTAGAACTTCATGTAAAAGTAAAAACCAATAGTGATAGCCTTAGAATTGCTTTACAAAAAGGTGAAGGTGATATTATTGCTTATGGTTTAGCTATCACAAAAGAAAGGCAAAAACTTGTTGATTTCACAAGCTCATTAATGAATATCAAACAGGTATTGGTACAAAGAAAACCTGAGAACTGGAGACATCTTCCAAAACATAAAATTGATAAAGCAGTAATCCGAAATGTAATTGAACTAAGAGATAAAGAAGTTCATGTTCGAGAAGGAACTCCCTATCAATTAAGATTAGAAAACTTAGAAGATGAAACTGGTGAAGACATCAATATTGTATTAGAAAACAAAAACATCTCTACTGAGGAATTAATTCACAGAGTAGCTGAAGGTAAAATCAATTACACAGTAGCTGATGAGAATATAGCTAAAGTAAATAATACCTATTACCCACAGCTGGATATTGAGACAGAAATCAGTTTTCCTCAACGTATCGCTTGGGCAACAAGAAAGCAATCCCCTCTCTTAAGAGATAAAGTAAGTCACTGGCTGGATTCAATGAAAAACACCACTGATTTTTATGTGATCTATAATAAATACTTTAAGAATACAAGGGCTCAACACAAAAGGTTCGACAGTAAGTATTTTAGTACTATTGAACATAGAGGTTTACTTTCTAAATATGATGACCTTATAAAAGAACAAGCAAAACCTTTAGGTTGGGATTGGAGGCTTTTAGCATCTTTGGTTTATCAAGAATCTAAATTCAACCCTAAAGCAAAATCATGGGTTGGTGCTGTAGGTTTAATGCAATTAATGCCTGCAACTGCAAAACAATATGGAGCCAACAACCCAAGAGATCCAAGACAAAATGTAAGAGCCGGCACTAAATATTTAAAGTGGCTTGAAGGCTTCTGGGATGGTATCGAAGATCCGAACGAAAGAATTAAATTTGTATTAGCTTCTTACAATGCTGGCCAAGGACATGTTCTTGATGCTCAAAGATTAGCTAAGAAATTTAACCATGACCCCAATGTTTGGAATGGTAATGTTGAAAAATATATGCTCCTGAAGAGTCATAAAAAATACTATAGAGATGAGGTTGTGAAATTTGGATATGCCAGAGGGAAAGAACCTGTCAATTATGTACAAAGTATCTTAGATCGATACGAAAGGTATAAAGAACTTCTCGATGCAAATCAATAGAAAAAAGCCTGTCAGATACAATTTGATAGGCTTTTTCAATGTTAGGAGAATGATTAATTAAAATCATCAATTTTAAGACTGTAACCTCTAACTCATTAGCATTAAGAAGGTTACAATCTTACTAGAAGAATTCTAGAATAGGTTTTTTAGCGTATATATTACACTTTAGTTATTTTAGGTTTAAAAGACGATTATTTATTCTTAATTTTGCGTTAAATATTAAATCTGTACTTGTAAATACTAACCACAAGGACCTTACAAGTAACACATATACATTCGACATCAAAGTCTGAAATTGTCCAACATTTAAGATGACAACAAAGCAAAATTTAGATTATAAATTCTCAAAAGAGGAAGTCCTCGAAGACCTGAGAATTGCAATCGAAAGTAGACACGCTAGTTTAATTGGTAGAAAAGAGGTATTCATGGGAAAAGCCAAATTTGGTATTTTCGGTGATGGCAAAGAAGTACCTCAATTGGCCATGGCAAAATTTTTCCAAAATGGAGATTTCAGGTCAGGTTATTATCGTGACCAAACATTTATGTTTGCCATTGGTGAATTATCTATCCAAGAATTCTATGCTCAACTATATGCCCATACAGATGTTGAAGCAGACCCCTCTAGTGCGGGTCGTTGTATGAATGCTCACTTTTCAACAAGAAGCTTAAACCCTGATGGATCTTGGAAAGATCTTACTAAACAAAAAAACTCAAGCTCTGATATATCTTGTACAGCAGGTCAAATGCCAAGATTAGTTGGTCTAGCTTATGCATCAAAGTTATACAGAGAAAATAAAGACTTAAATGGTGCTGAAATTGCCAAAAACTTCTCAGTAAATGGTAATGAAGTAGCTTTTGGTACTATCGGTAATGCCTCTTCTGCTGAAGGCATGTTCTTTGAGGCCATTAATGCAGCAGGTGTCTTAAATATTCCAATGATCACATCTATTTGGGATGATGGTTATGGTATTTCTGTTCCAAATGAGTATCAAATGACAAAAAATAATGTCTCTGCTGCTCTATCTGGATTCCAAAAAGAAAAAGACACAAACGGATTAGAAATCTTTACTGTTAAGGCTTGGGACTACCCTGCTTTAGTAGATACATATAAAAAAGCTGTTGATTTAGCTAGAAAGAATCATACTCCTGCAATTATCCACGTTATTGAGGTTACTCAACCACAAGGACATTCTACTTCTGGTTCTCATGAAAGATATAAGTCTGAGGATCGTTTAAAGTGGGAAGATGAGTTTGATTGTATCAAAAAAATGAAAGAATGGGCAATTGATGAAGGATTTGCTACTCAAGATGAAATTGATGCTATTGAAAAATCAGCACTAAATAAAGTAAAAGAAGAAAGAAAAGCTGCATGGGATGCTTTCAAGGCATCAATGAAAGTAGATTATGAGGTGGCAGTAGATCTATTAAAAAGAGCTACAAGTTCTCTTCCTCAAAACAATGATATTCTTCGTCTTTCAAAAGAATTACAAAAGACCATCAATCCTATTCGAAAAGATGCTATTTCTATTGTGAAAAAAGCACTTAGAGAGATGCGATTTGAAAACATTCCTGTTAAAGCAGAAATGCAAGCATGGTTGAAAAAAGTAAAAGAAGAAAACTACGATAGATACAGCAGTTATTTATATAGTGAATCTGATGAGGCTGCTTTAAAGATACCTCCTGTTGCTCCTGAATATTCTCCAGATTCACCAATGGTGGATGGTAGAGAAATTATGCAGGCTGCCTTCGATAAGATTTTTGAAAAAGACCCTAGAGTTTTCGCGATTGGTGAAGATGTAGGTAAAATTGGTGACGTAAACCAAGGTTTCGCCGGCCTTCAGGATAAGTATTCTGAAATCAGAGTAACTGATACGGGTATTAGAGAAACTACAATTTTAGGTCAAGGTATTGGAGCTGCATTAAGAGGTTTAAAACCAATTATTGAAATTCAGTATCTGGACTATATATACTATGCTATGTCAACTTTATCAGACGACTTAGCTTGTTTACAATACCGTACTAAAGGTGGACAGAAGGCTCCTGTTATTATTCGCACAAGGGGGCATAGACTAGAAGGTGTTTGGCACTCTGGTTCTCCTATTGCCGCATTATTAAATTCACTTCGTGGTATTAATTTCCTAGTACCTCGTAACATGACTAGAGCTGCTGGTTTCTATAACACAATGTTGAAATCAGATGAACCAGCTTTAATCATTGAATGTCTAAATGGCTACCGTTTAAAGGAAAAAATGCCAAATAATTTAGACGATGTTTGTACGCCATTAGGTGTTCCAGAGGTCATTAGAGAAGGGTCTGATATTACTATTGTTACTTACGGTTCTATGTGTAGAATCGTGATGGAAGCAGCAGATCAATTGGCAAAAATTGGTATTAATGTTGAAGTAATTGACGTTCAAACTTTACTACCATTTGATGTAAATCATATGATTAAAGAGTCTATCAGAAAGACTAACCGTGTAATTTTTGCTGATGAAGATATGCCAGGTGGTACTACAGGGTATCTGATGCAAAAAGTGATTGATGAACAACAGTCATTTGATTTATTAGATTCTAGTCCAGTTTGTATTGCTGCTCGTCCTCATCGACCTGCTTACTCAACAGACGGAGATTATTTCTCTAAACCAAACGCAGAAGATATATTTGAAGCTGCATATAATATTATGAATGAAGTAGATCCAGTTACATTCCCTGAGATTTATTAATAGATATTCAATAACTAAAAAAGAGAGTGATTCATAGTGAATCACTCTCTTTTTTTATAAAAAAACCACCTCAATTGAGATGGTTTCTTAGAAAATAACTTGCTGCATTTCGAGGGAGTTCCTCACAAGTTAATCTCAGTACAAATTTTATAATTTTTATCTTTTTCTACAAGTGATAGAAAGATCAAATTGTTTGAATTCTACATCTTTAAGATAAATTCACCTAATTAAATTTTATAGATTTTATTGGTGAGATACCTAAAACTATAGAAGTAGGTATTAGAAGCCCTACTGAAGTTAATAATATCACAGTTAAATTCACAAATAGAATCGTATCCCAATGGAAACTAAATGGAACATAATCCAAATAATAAGTAGATGCTTCCAGTGGAATTAATTTGAAATTCAATTGTAAAACACCGAAACCTAAACTGATTAGGTTTCCGATAATCATCCCTTTTACAGCCATTCTTATCCCATCATAAATAAAGATCTTTTGGAGTAAATTGTTAGTCGCTCCAAGGGCTTTAAAAGTACCAATCATCGCTGTTCTTTCCATGATGAGAATCAACATAATGGAGATCACATTAAATATGGCAACACTGATAATAACAATTAAGAAAATCCAAACATTGTTATACAACATCTGAAACCAATCAAAAAAGTGAGCATATTTATCTTTCACACTTCGCATGATCAGATGTACATCCACAAAGTTTTCATCAATCTCCTCTCCAACTGCATCTAATTCATCGAAGTTATCGATAAGAATTTCCATTCCTCCAACTAATGAATCTCCCCAAGAATTTAGTCTTCTAACTAAATTGATATCACCATAGGCAACTAATTCATCAAAATCTTCCAAACCTGTATTATAGATTCCCGAGACTTTCATTTTCCTTGCTTTTGGAGGTTGTTGTATGAAATAGACTATAATATCATCTCCTACATTTAAGTTCATTTTCTTTGCCATCACTTGACTGATAACAATATATTTTGAACCATTTTTTAAGCTCTCCAAATCAGGAAATTTTCCAGAGACCATATCATTTTCCCAACGACTTATATCATAATCTTTAGATAATCCTTTAATTAGAATACCTGAGACCTCGTCATTAGATTTTAAAAGCCCCCATTTATGTGCGTAATTATATACGTTCTTAACCTTAGGCAAGCTGTCCTTCTTTAAATATAGATCGGAATTATTTACGTTCACAGGAGGTTCTTCTTTACTCCTGTTCATCGTAAATTTTTCTACATTCATATGACCAACATGAAGAAATAACTTGTCTTCAATTCCTTCTTTGAAACCATAAAAAATAGAAAAAGCAAGAATTAATGCTCCAACTCCCAAAGCAACACTGCCTATAGCAATCTTAGAAATTAATTTTGTAAAAGAATTATTTCGGTGAGCACTTAGCCGTTTAGAAATAAAATAAGGTAGATTTGATGTTCCTTTCATTTATATAATGAATACATTATTCTTTATCTTCTGAAAAAATATCTGTCAGTTCAGATTCAATGGTTCCGAGTTTCTCTTTACACATTTTTACCAACTCTTTTGCTCGTTTAGCCAATTTAGAAAGGTCATCTATAGGCACTTCATCTCCATCCAATTTATTCTGAATTTCTTGAAGTTCCTGTAAAGCGGCTTCGTAGGTTATATTTTCTTTTTGCTCTGACATAAGTAAAATCAATTCGAGATGCAATTTACAGTCTCTGAATACAATTATTACATTAATTTATCAATTTTCTTAACGATACTCTCAATTCTATGATCTTTTGTCCTTGTTTCTAGTACATCTCCTTCCTTTATAGAATTTGGATCTATTAATCGGCCATTTTTCACAGTCATTGAATAACCTTTTTCTAAAATTCGTTGAGGATCCTTACTTTCGATTTTAAGGTCAATTAGTTCAATATTTTTCTCTTCAGATGATATTGTAGATTTTATTTCCCTCTCAATACGATATAGATAGTTATCCAATTCCTTCCTACTATATTTTAGTTGACTAGGAAGACTTCTTAAATAATCACTACTTCGGCTTAACTGGTATTGATTTCTATTTAATTGAGAAAATGATTTTTCTTTGATTTTGGAATAAGAGAGCTTTAAATGATTTGATTCATTTATAATCCTACTAGAAAATTTAGGAAAAAGCTTTGCCACCTGTAATTCGAAAGAGTATCTATTATCCTCTACTAAGTCCTTAATATCGTCACTAATATTATTTAAGAGAATCTCTATATTTTGATCATAGGTATACACTCTATTAATCAAAAATTCTGCTACGGCAGTTGGCGTCTTCAAATTGAGGAAAGCAACTATATCAGCAATTGTTTCATCTTTTTCATGCCCTATCCCTGTTATCACAGGAATCGATGCTTTTGATATTTCTTTTCCTATTTCATATTGATCAAAAGCATACAAATCCATCTTTGCACCACCGCCTCTTATAATGATTATTGCATCATAATCTTCATTCGAAAGTTGAATTTTCTTCAATTGCTCAATAAGCATAGAAGTCGCTTTATCACCTTGAACTGCAGTTTCAAATAGGTCAATCTTAAATTTGTATCCTTGCTGGTTGTTCTTTAATTGATGCATGAAGTCTTCATATCCTGCAGCAATAGCAGAAGAAATTATTGCTAATCTTTGAGGCACAATAGGTAATTTCAACTTTCCTTGAAGCTCAACCTTACCCTCCTTATATAGTTTTTCAATGGCAAGCTTTCTCTTTCTCTCTAATTCTCCAATAGTATAACTATCATCGAGATCTAAAATATTTAAGGAAAGCCCATATACGTTATGAAAAGATATTTCTACTTCAGCTATAATTTCAGCTCCTTGTTTTAAAACCTGAAAAAGTAACTCCCCTAAACGATGTTCAAATACTTGATATTCTCCTTTCCAAATTGTGGCTCTAGATTTTGCAACAATCATATCACCCTCTTTTTCTACAAATTCGAGATATACATGCCCCGAACGGAAATTTAATTGTGCAATTTCTGCCTTAATCCAAAAAGCACCTGAAACTTTGTTAAGGTGCTTTCCAATACTAGTATTTAATTTCGTCAGAGAAAATACTTTTTTACCACTCATCGTCGTCTTCTAATTGAAAGTTTGTATAAGCAGTTTGAAGTTCTTTCAAGGCATGCTGATCGTTTACTTTCTTACAGATTTCTAAGCCTTTTACGTATACAGCTTCAGCCTCTTCTGATTGACCGTTTTCAGCAAAAGCTCTAGCGGCATGGTAATATGTACCAGCATACTCTTCATGATCTTTTAGTAAGATCTTATAATATTCTAAAGCCTTATCCCAATCTTCATCAGAAGCATATTCAGTGGCAATACCATATATTATAAAAGGATCGTTAGGGTCCTCTTTATAGAAGTCAAACAATTGATCTAATCTTTGCTGATTCATTTTTGATCTAAATTAAAAAGGTAAGCTAATGTAGTTTGGTAAAACCTGTCCAATTCCAAAAGTCAAAGAAAACAAAAGAGAAGTCATTGCCATTTGTTTTAAATATGGGTCAAGCTCTGCAGGTTGTGTCAGTTTAGTAACAGCCCAACCATTTTTTCTCAACAATGGAAAAGTAAGTACAAATAACCATTGGAACGGAGAAAAATAATTGAGATAAACATAAACTAAACCACAAATCATAGCCCCAAATAATAGTACCCAATGATACATTACTGCTGCTTTTCGTCCTATCCTTACAGGAACTGATTTCTTTCCTGCTTTTATATCAGATTCTATATCCCTGATATTATTCACATTCAATACTGCAACTGCCAACATACCACAAGAAGTAGCAGGAAATATTAATGATAGGTCAAATGTTTTCACCTGTAAATAATAACTACCAATAACACCTACCCAACCAAAAAATATCATTACGCTTAAATCACCAAGTCCAGCATAACCGTAAGGTTTTTTTCCAGCAGTATAAGTTATCGCTGCTATGATAGATAAAATACCTAATCCTAGGAATGATAAAAATTCTTCCCAGCTAGTAAGACTTATATATAATAGATAAAGACCACTCAATAGTGAAAGAGCACTAAAGAGAATTACAGCTGCTTTCATTGCACCTAAAGTAATTTGTCCACTTTGTACAGCTCTTTGTGGTCCTTCTCTTTCTTCATGATCTGCACCATGTATTGAATCACCATAATCGTTTGCTAAGTTGGATAGTATTTGTAATAATACAGTTGTTAGTATAGTAAAGCCTAATATCTTATTACTAAAAAAATCCTCTAATGATCTAAAAGCTAAAAAGTTACCTAATATAATGCTAGATAAAGCTAGCGGTAGAGTTCTTAATCTAAATGCCTGAATCCAAGCTTTCATAAATTCTTAAAATTCTAAGTGTTTTAATTTCTGACAATAATACTTTCTTTAAATGACATTTACACATATATTATACAACGTTTAAAAGGAATTTTTCATGAAAAAAAAGAAAATCGTTGTATTAACTGGTGCAGGTATTAGTGCCGAAAGTGGTATAGCTACATTTAGAGGAAGTGATGGATTATGGGAAGGTCATGATATTATGGATGTTGCCTCTCCTATTGGCTGGGAGAAAAACCCTGAGTTAGTCCTAGAGTTTTATAATAAAAGACGGGAACAAGGAATAGATGCAGTACCTAACAAAGGTCACCTTACATTAGTTGAATTAGAAAAATATTTTGATGTAAAGATCATTACTCAGAATGTAGACCACCTACATGAAAAAGCTGGTTCTTCTTATGTTTTACACCTCCATGGTAAATTATTTGAATCGAGAAGTACTGCGGATGAGTCATTAATTTACCCAATAGAAGGAACTTCACTCGACATGGGTGATCTCTGTGAAAAAGGAAGTCAATTACGTCCAAATATTGTTTGGTTTGGAGAAGATGTACCAATGATGGAAAAAGCTATGCAACTTACTTCTGAAGCTGATTACTTCGTAATTGTAGGAACATCATTACAAGTTTATCCTGCTGCAAGCTTGTTACATTACACTTCAAAAAATTGTAAGTTATTCTTGGTTGATCCAAATATTCCTGAAAATATTAATAAGTCAGAGGTCCATTGTATAAAAGAAAACGGTACAATTGGGCTCCCTGCTTTAATGGATTATTTCATGAAAATCAGTTAATTCGTATAATTTTTTAAAGAACAAATTGTATAAGTGTACTCATTACGTTATAATTACAGTATAAACTCTGTGTATTAACACATTTGTGTATTCCGATTGTATAATTCGAACTAACTGATCCAATGAATGATTTAATAATTAACAAGGAGAACAAAAATGCGCAAATCCCACAAATTTGCCTTCAATCAGCTCAAAGAAAAGGAAGCATTATCGGCGAATCTTACCACCCTAATGCACATCAACTTTATAATGACATTGTCATGTGGATTGATGACTATTTTATGACAAACCAACATTTTTCTTTAAGCTTTTGTGTTAGCTATTTTGATACTGCATCAAATAAGGGAATTTATAACATTCTTAAGTGTCTAAAAGATTGGCAATCAAAAGGTAAAACAATATCTATTGTATGGTATGTATCAGAAAGTGATGACGATCTGATCGAAGATATTGATGACTTAGCAGAAGATGCTAGTGTACATATCTCTACTATATTATCTGATAAACCACATTCAATTGCTAGCTAAGAAATTTATTTTAGTTGTGACACTTAGCAAGAAATAAAAAAAGGCTTTTTGATTTAAATCAAAAAGCCTTTCTACATTTTATATATTAAGTGTTATTCTTTCTTTAAAGAGATTACTAAAATTCTAGCACCAGGTAAAACATTACTAGCTCCCATGATTTTATCACTGTTTGCATAGTAAACATTTGTTCCATCAGATTGTACAACTGATACTGCTTCAGCAACAGGTTTATAAATTGGTTTCCCCCCATTGTTAATTGTAACCACTGGGGTTAAAGCTGAATCAGAATTTGATAAAACATTTAATTTATCATCTCCTTCTTTATTAAATTTATTTTCAAAAAACTTCGAATATTCTAAATCATATTTCTCTCCATTATTTTCTTTTACTACAATAGATTGAGTATTCTCTAAAATATCATTCTTCTTTTCGATGTCGTTGATAATTTCCTGAGTCTCATCAGTTAAGAAATCGTAACTATTAAGACCTTGGGCAAAAATATTTGACGAAAAACCGAAAAAAATAAAGGCTGAAAATAGAATGTTTTTAATACTCATAATAGCAGAATTTTAAATGGATGTCTTACACTTATAAACGCGTTTAAGACTAAAAAAGATTCTATAACAACCCAAAAAAGTTTAAAAAATTAAATTCATTAACAATTTATTTAGCGTCAAGGACTTCTATGTCAAAATATAAGGTCGAATTTGCTGGAATTGGACCAACATTTCTAGAGCCATAACCTAACTCTGAAGGGATCATCAACATGGCTCTGGATCCCACTGGAAGATTTAAAACACCTTCATCCCAACCTTTGATCACTTGGCCTACACCTACTCTAAACGTAAAAGGGCTATTTCGATCTCTTGAACTATCAAACTTTTCACCGTTCTCTAAAAAACCTGAATAGTGTACTACTACTTCTTGGCCTTTTTGAGGTGTCTCACCTGTACCTTCTTTCAATACTTTTATTCCTAAACCAGAACTTAGAAAATCATAACCAATTTTCTTCTTTTCAACGTTCCAAGTTTCAATGGCTAATTGAATAAATAATAAATCATTAGCAGTTAGCTTTAATTTTTTATCAAGAGTTAAACCCTTATATGTCAATAAATCGTCTGCTTTATCAAAGTTGATATCAATTCGTTTAGCTTTTTTCTTTTTACCAAAATAAAAGTATTGCTTATCTGAAACAAATTTAGCACACAAACCCTCAAATCTAGTATCAGTATAACAATAATTAGCTTTTTCGTCTGTAGGAGGACACTTTTCGCATTGTGCGTTTGCTGTAAAACCATACAGAAGAAAGATAAAACCAATAAAAAATTTCATGTTTAATAATATGATGTTTTGTAAAATTAGATACTATAAAGATAAGAAAGTAGTCCATATATAATAATTATTTGTGTTCAAATTGTACAAAAATGAACACTCTTAAAAAAGTTTAATAATAGCATCACTAATAGTAAAATAATAGTCAATATACTGTTTATCAATGTTTTACAGTTAATTAATTAACAAAAACAATGTATTGGTAAGATTTTAGATTCCATTCTATTAATATTAAGATGTAAATAGTACCTAATTATTAATAAACTTCTATTGAGTGATACTAAGTAGTATACATATTGGAAATACGAATTTTAAAATAACTGAAGATGCAAAGGACATTTTGGTGAACTACAAGTATGCCCTTCAACAACATCTGAAGAATTTTAAAGATGCTTCACTCATTATCACAGAATTAGAGTACAAACTCTCTGAGTTATTAATTCCATACGTAAAAGACGAATTTGATTTCTTATCGGAATTAGAAGTTATAGAATGTATTGAGATATTGGGTACTCCGGAAGGATTTGAGCTTCCAAAGTTCAAAAAGAACACAAATTTTTCTACCAATTTCGATCAGAAGAAATCTTTTTCCTTAGTAAATAATGTCACTCTTGATACTATTAAGGAGTTCTTCCATAAACTATATAGAGATACGGATAGACAACAAATAGGTGGTGTTGCAGCGGGTATAGCTCATATACTTAATACAGACCCATTATGGATTAGACTTTTATGTTTGTTCCCATTGATGGTATTGGGTACTTCAAAAGTACCTCTTGTCATTTGTTTTCTTGGTTATCTTACACTATGGATGTTGTTACCAGAGCAACGTAATATTAAAAGAAATCAAAATACTCGCTTATTCTTTAGAGATAAGGAGAATCAAGTGATCGCTGGAATAAGTTCTGGATTAAGTAATTATTTAGGTATAAACATACATGCTATTCGCATTACTTTTCTCCTATTAGCTTATTTCTACAAACCCTTTATACTGTTATATATTGTGATTTGGGTGGTTACACCTTATTCTAGAACCCTAAAAGATAAATTTCAAAGTAAAGGCAAGGCATTTAACTTAGAGGAGATTGAGAATTATCTCACTAAGACCTTACAGGACAATAATATAAACCAAGAAACGATTCAGAATGCTTTTAATAAAGTTGGTCAATATATTGGAAACATTAATGTCAGCCCATTTCTATTTGAATTGTTGAAGATCGTTAGCTTTGTTTTTGGAGCTATCTTATTTATTATTTCTATCTCAATGATCTTCATTGGCTTCCCTGCTCTAGGCATAGCCTTGAAATTAATTCCATTACATGATGTAATGACATACGTCTCATCTGATATAAATAATGAAATTCTTACTGATATTGATAGAAACCTATTGATGACAATTCAGTATAGTATTCCGAATACAACAGCCATTATTAGTCTTATCCAGTTACTTTCTGTAGTATCATTAACACTGATTTTGTCCGTCGGGCTAATGACTTTTAAGAAAGTAGTTAAGACCACACCAATCATCTTCTTATTAGTCCTTAGTGTTATTTCAAGTATCCTTTTATTTACAGCATTAAATATGTCTGTACATAATTTTGATAATCAAGCTACGCATAAAGAAGAAGTTTTTATTCCGATAAAAAACGGTTTTATTGACTTACAGTACGATAAGGTTGGGAAAATCGGTTTAAACGAAGTGGACATTGATTTGGATTCTTACGACGGTAAGGACTTAAAACTTGTTTTCTTACAAGAAGGTTTAGGTAAAACAAGAGAGAATGCTATTAAAAATGCGAAGGCCATCGATTACTTATCCATGATTAAAGAGAATAAAGTGATTCTTTCATCTCACTTTAGTTTTCCAAGAGGGGCAAAATATAGAAAACAGAAATTAAAACTAAAGGTCTTTATTCCAGAAGGTGTTCCATTTAAGGTAAACAAAGACTTATCTCAATATTTATCTCATGAAAGTATTCATATTGTAAATGCCGATGAATTGTTAGTTTTTAATCATCATGATATTGATGTTTTTACAGGAAACTTATTTTCTTTCCAAACTCCAAGACCAACACCAACACCTTCAAGGCCTAAATCATATATTGAATACAAGAAATTCAAAAATACACTCGACTCCGTTATTGTCTATGGAAATATCAACCTGCATTTGAAAGTTGACCATCGAGTAAAAGGTTCAATTGTAAAGTATAAGAAAGACAATAACAACCCATTAAATATTAAAAAGATCGGTAATAGTTTAAGAGTCTACCCTTCTGAGAACAAGAATAACTTCACTGATATTGTGATCATGACAAACAATATAGAGTTATTAAAATTTGAAGGAACTGGTGATCTTAGAATTGATGAACCTGTACAAATCGATTCGTTAGCTATTAAATTAGCTGGAAATGTAAAGGCTGATATTTATGATTTATCAGCAAAATTTACAGCTTTCGATCTTTCAGGAGCTGCCGAATTAGATGTTAATGGAAATTGTGACGATGTTCTGTTAATGACAAATGGTGGAAGTATTTTCAATGGTCAAGATTTTAAAACAAAAGATATTAAGGCAAAAGCAAAAGGCGTGTCTGAAATTAACATACACGCCTCTAATAATGCCACAATCTTTCAATCTACATTGAGTAAAGTAACCATATCTGGCAACCCTAACCATTTAGAAAATCATACACAACGTTAGTTAACGTCTAGTGATCATTGCTTTTTTGCTGACTCTCCAAGCATTTAAGCCTCTCACCTTTTTGGCTTCGCCATATAACGAAAGTGACATACTTGGTCCTTTTGTTCCATTATCCACCATATACTCATCAAACATTACAGCTAGATTCATATTTAATGTCCTTGTAGATTCATCATCATTGACAAACTCAAAATCTGCTGTAGCATCATCAATTACATTGATTTTGTATACATGTTTGTAAGAAAGTTTCTTACTTGACAAGTTGGTTAAGAAGCCATTCCCATCAGGTTCAGCATAAAAAACATCTATATATTTTATACTTGAATCAGACTCAACTTTAGTTGGTTCAATAACCATCTTAGTATTAGAATCTGAAGAACCACTACCCTGTGAATCCTTAGATTTCCCAATTAGTTCATTGATTTTGATCCAAGCATCATGTTGCTTTTCTTTTACTTCATCAATAATTGTTGCCAGGTTTTCAAATGTTTGATCCACATGCCCTTTATTTTCAACAATTTGTGATTGTAATAAAGTCTGAAGCTCTTGTTGACGATGAGTCATTTCATCAGCAATCTTGCCTATTTGTTCTACCTCATCGCTTAACTTACTTTCAATCTTTTCAAAGTTCTCCTTTGTCACTTCTTCAATAAGTTCCATCTTATCACGAAGCTCCAAACGTTCTCCTTTAATCTTAGTAAATCGAAGTTCTATTTTCTTTAACTCGTTTCCATGTTCATCAGAGATATGATTCACTTCTTTATTCAATTTCTCTAATTGCATTGTAAACGTTTGAAGAGCATCTTCTTTTACAAATTCTGATTTAATATCAGAAATCTGAGTTTCCATGTTTTCAAGTTTCACCAAAAACTCACGGATAGACTCTTTGTTAAAGCTATTTTCCTTCAATCCATTAATCTTTTCAATAAGATCACTGAATTTCTGGTCTGTATTATCTGATATTTCTTGAAGAGACTTTTTTCTAGCGATATGAATCATTTCTAAAGTCTCATCAATTTTATCAATACGTTTCAATTCAGACTCTAACTGATGAATTTTATCGATATAGTCTTTTTCTTGAGTTTCTAAGCGTTTGTTTTCCGTCTCAAGGCTTTTCACTCTATTTTCAAGAACTTGAAAACGGTTTAATATTTCTACATGAAAGGATGAATCTGGTTCAATTGTTTCATGCACAACTTTTTCTATCTCTTTTTCTGTTGGTTCAGGAGTTTCTCCATGATTAACATTGAGAGATGTATTTGAAAAATGCATCAAAAAAGTAAAAATAAAATTTGCCGTTTTTGAATCACTGATATAAAGTTCTAAATCATTTAAGGTCTTTGCCTCCATGATGTTATGAACATTTTCAGTTATTTCATTTTTATAAGCAAACAGTCTGTCGATATCCCAATTTGGAGTCTTATTTGAAACTATCCACAACTCATGGCATAGCTCATCAAAAAAGCCTTCTTCGATATCGTTATATTCTAAAAAATCTCTTTTCGAATAGAGGTTCACACCTCTACCTTTCAACTTAAAGCATTGACGGCCATCTCCGATATTGCCTCTTCCTTCTTTTAATAGAACATAGAAACGATATACAGAGAATTCTATAATTTGGAAAAAGTGTACTTTCTTTTCGGGTTGAATCATTGATGATATTGTCATAATGTTCCTAAAATCTAGGTTATTTCGTTTATTAAAGTCAACAGCAAATTGTCATAAAATGGTAACCTATATTTACGAGAGACAGATAGAATATTTTGTGAGTAGTCAATGTAAACCATAGATTTAAACAAAAATAACACGAAAAACCTCTATAATTCTTCTTTGTTATATCAATTAACAATTATTACCACTTTGTTTATGAAATAGTCTTTATTTCAATAAATAAAGGTCATTTAATTATTTCTCTTTATCAACTCGATCTTTTTTCAATACGCTAAATCCTTGGATTGATCCTATTATTTTGGGTATTTTTTCTAAAATAGAACTATAATTGTAATATACTTTTATAAACAGATTATACACTTTTTTATAATGAGAACTCAAACATTCTTTCAATACTTATTTTCACTTATTGTATTACTCTCTACAACATCTTGTGGACCAGAATCTCCAGAATTTGTTTCATTAGAAAATATGGAAATGTTCTCATTAGAAGATGGGAATTTTGTTGTGAAAGCAGATGCCGTATTATATAATCCAAATGGTGTGTCAATCACTATTGAAGAGATTCATGTCGATGTTTTAATCAATGGTAATATGATTGGAAACGTTGATCAGAAAGTCTCTTCGGAGGCAAAAAAGAAATCCGAGTTTAGTCTTCCATTGGAAGTTCAATTTCCTCCAAAAGCTTTATTTTCTAACTTCCTTGGAGGTTTGATTGACATGGCTACTGGTGAAGATTTTGAAGTTCGATATACTGGATATATCAAAACTAAAGTAATTGGAGTTACATTTAAAGTTCCATTCGATCAAAAAGAAAAAATTGGACTAAACATGTAATTAGAATATTGAATTACAAAAAATGGCATTCACCTTATCAGTGAATGCCATTTTTTATAGAGCAACTTTTTGAAGATTAATAGATGTCCTAAAGGACCTTCTAACGTTATTCATAATAAGCTCTACCATGTGCATATCTGTAGTCATCAATAAGAAGAATGACTCTTCGTCAATTTCATACAAACTAGTATCTTCAATTGCATAGCAATCTCCTATCCATGCATCTGACTGTGGAGAGATATAAGTACCTAATAAACTACGTTTTTTATATAGAATTGTATGCTCATCTCCTTCTCCTATTCCAAGCTCACCTTCTTTTACTACAAATAATCCACTTCTTTTTAATTCCTCAGCAGTACCTAATTTTTTACCCGCTTCTACAAATCGGATAGAACTTATAGAAGCAATTTCTACTAGTTCGTTACCGCTTAAACCATGAAACTCTGATAAATTAGAATAATAGAGAGCTTTTGAGAACACTAAGTGTGGTGCGTTGGTCCATTTCATGTTTTCTATAGACCTCATTTTATCTCTTATATCTGCTTCTTTTGATTGTGATAGCCTAGGATATGCTTCTTCAAGTAATTCAGGGAAGTTTACGGTTAATATCCATGCTGCCATTTCTGACATTAACAACTCACTGTCAAATAACAGCCCTACTATAATTTCAGAATTAATAATTGCGGGTTTATACGAAATAGCATACAAAGCACAAGCTCTAACCCATGATGACAACCAGTTTGGATCTCGAGTAATTAATCTAACCAATACATATTCACTAGAATATTGTTCTCTATAGAATAATTCAGATAGTTTTTTAATCCTATCTTCGACTCCTATATCCTCAAATAACGGTAATACATATGCTTTTATATCTTCATCTATCAGTACATCTAAAAGCTCAACGGCATAACCGATACTATCAGCTGTACCTAATTCATGGTTTTTTCTGATCAAATTTAGTGAACCTCTGTCATAAAGCATATTCATGATAAGGAACATCTGATTATAGTTATCCAATATCTCTGATTGAATAGCTCTATGAAGTAAAGTCGTTTCCTTAGAATCACCTATTTCTAAAGTTGTAGCGATATTCCAATAACAGTTATTTGCCTCTCTTTTTAATGCTTCCTTCAAGAAAAGTTGACTGTATTCATCTTCTGCATTCCATCCAAGTTCACTAAGTAATGATAATGCTTCATAAGATATTTTACGTTCTGGTGAAGTAATTTTATCCGCCAATAATTGTACTGACTCTTCACTACCTATTTTAGCATAAGCTTGTAATATCAGACGTTTGGTTTGTTGTACTTGACCGTTTTTATGGAAAGCTGTTTCTAAGATTTTAGCGCCAGATTCACCAACTGCAATAATTGCAGAAAGAGCAATACGTTCATCTCCTTTTATTGATAAACGTTCTACTAATGCTGGAATCATTGTTGAAATTTTATGATGACCAACCAATCCCATCGCTTCTACCCTTACTTGATAGTTATAATCACGAATTAACCTTGAAATAATTCCATCATACGATTCTTTGTATTCATTAAACATCAATCGAGCAGCTCTAATTCTATCAGATGGAGTGGATGATTTCGATAAATACAGAATGTTCTCATCATTTATTTCAAGCGTTATTTCAGCATTCAATTCTTCACTTAAGTTCTTAGCAACTACAAGCAAAATATCATCATCATCAAAAGAACCATTTGAGAAATTGTCTAAGGCAGGAATACTCTCATAGATACTATACTCTTTGATTTTCATTAATGCCTCTCTCTTATTGATGAAACGAAGTAAGTTACCTTCATCAGAGAGAATATTTCTATAAAGAAAAATATCTAAACGCTCAATTAACTTAAATAATAAGGGAGCTACTTTCTGAGGAACACTATTCCAACGCATCTGTAATAGATTCTGAATCTTATTATTTTTGAATCTATGTCCAACGGAATCATGATAATCCAACTCTGTTGAATTGGCAGACAATAAGTTTTGAAGAGAAATTCTATATTGGTTATACATTTTGAAAGTCACAAAAACCCAAACGCCTACAATTGCAAATATCACAAAGTTATTATAAAGGATATTGTAGCTATTGAGTTTTGAGATACCTATCATAAGTATACCCGCACCTAGTGTTGAAAATTGAGCAACTGTACCTTCAACAAGAGTTTGAGCTTCATATCTAATTTCAGATGGTAACGGAAAGAAGAATATTTTTACTGTCGGGTTTTCCAGGGAGTCTCTTAATGCATCTGTTACTAGCTTTGACATACTAATGATCAAGAAGAACATTAAGAAAGCATTGGATGATTGATCATGTCCAAATAATGATCCGATAACCAAGTCAATAACACAGAAGAAAACTAATATACCAGGGAGTAACATCAATGAATATTGCAAACCATAAACCTCCAATATTCTATCATTTAAAAACGTCTGTACTAAGAAAGAAACGATGATTACAAATGCTTCAAAAAAGGCCAAGAAATTCGCTAATTCCTGTTCTTCCAAGAAATATTGAGGAGTGACAGTTACAAAAGAATAGTCTACAAATGCAGCAGAAAAACTAGAACACATAACAAAGATACTTATCACAAAAAAGTAACTTTTATAATCTCGAAGCTTAACTCTTTTTGTTTTGTCTTCATTTGAGTTCCCTCCTAATGTCAACGCCTCCGCAGAATGCATTTTAAATTTCCTTAGGATATAAACGATTGAAAAGAAACAGCCAACATAGGATAAGACGCCTATAAGAGACAGGTATTCTAAAGATGGAAGTAATTGTTGAACTAAAGGAACAGAGAAAAAGGCTAAAATTGTTGCTACAGCTTGTCCCGTATCAATACCACCAGATAATCTTTTACTTTGAGTAAAGTTAAATAGTCGTCCAAAAGCACCCCAAAATATCAATAACGATATCGATGCAATTGGTCCAAGAGTCGCAAACCCTAAGAAAACAACAATATCATTCTTCTCTAGTATTAATAAAGAGGTTGCTATAGACCCTACTATTAGTAAAATGATAATTGAAGTATAATAGACGAGCTTTCTAAAGCCAATAATATTCTGAAGTCTTGAAAATAAAATGGTAAAGATTATCCCTAAAATACCTTGAGTAACCAAAGCTAAAGGGAAATCATTTTCATTCCCAAATTGAGAAATAAATAAGGTATTTATAGATACACTATAACTCGCCATGAATATACCAGTGAAGAAGCCTAATGTAAGCAAGGCTGCAATTCTAGCCCATTCCGAGGGAAGGCCTCCCACCATATTGAGTAATAGTTTTTTCATAGTTTATTCTTAAGAAAGTATGTTAGAGAGAATCTAGAAAACTCATCAAAAAATTGTCTCAATTGAAGATAATGAAAATAGAAACAATTTTCACCTTTACCTAAAAATATCATACCAATAAAAAAAGGCAATGCCTAAGCACTGCCTTTTAGTTCTATTAGTTTTGTTCTATTTCATCACAAAAGTAATTTCTTTTGCTTTCACTAGATCTTTATGTTGGATAAAATACCCTTTGATTGTTTTTCCATCAATCTTAATAGAAGCTATTCTATTAGAGTCTCCTCCTGTTTTCTTGATAATCACTTCCTTGTTATCCCAGAACTGGTCATTTAAAGTGATTTTTATTTCATCGAAAGCTGGAGTTGTCATCGCATATTGAGGAGTACCAGGAGCATCCGGATAAATTCCCATCATAGAAAATACAACCCAAGCTGACATTGTTCCTGTATCGTCATTACCTGCAATACCATCCGGTTGATTTGTAAAGTACTTTTCTCTTAGTTCTAATACTTTTTCTTGAGTTTTATACTCTTGCCCTTTGATATAGTTATAAGCATAAGGATAAGCGATATCTGGCTCATTGGCCATATCATATTGACCAGTTGAGAATATTTCATCCAAACGTTTTGTAAATGATTTATTACCACCAAATTGTTTGATCAATCCAGGAATATCATACTGCACCATCATGTTGTATTGATAAGCATTCCCTTCCACGTAACCAACATTATGTTCAAAGTTTGCTCCATGGTTTGGATCAAAAGGTGAATACCAAGTTCCATCTTTATGTCTTGGTCTTAAGAAGTCCGTTTCTTTATCAAATAATTTTTTATAACCATTTGCCCTTGCCAAGAACTCCTTATATTTATCTTCATCACCATACTTTTTAGCAAATTGAGCAATATTCCAATCTGCAATATTATACTCTAAAGATGTAGATACTGAAGCCCATAATTTCTTATCCAATTCATCTTCAACAGGAATGTATCCGTACTTAATATAATCATCAATACAAGGTCTTACAGGATTCCCTCCATCTACAGGGTAAGCACTTTTGGTTATTGCTTCAAATGCTTTCTTTTGATCGAATTGATCTAAACCTCTCATGTAAGTATCTGAAATTACAATAGCAGCGGGATCACCAACCATTGTAAAAGTCTCAGTTGAATTTAATTCCCATTTTGGCAACCAACCTGTTTCATCATAAATATCCAACATGGAATTTACCATATTTAACTGTTGCTCAGGATACACCAAAGTCATTAGTTGATGTAAGTTCCTATAGGTATCCCACAATGAAAAGACAGTATATCTTTCTCCTTCAGTAATTTTAGTTTTTCTGGTTTTAGCTGCTGGGTATTCTCCGTTTACATCACTGAGAACATTAGGATGTATCATTGAATGATATAATGCTGTATAGAAAACTGTTTTATCATCATTAGAACCACCTTTTACATCAATTTTTGACAATACATCGTTCCAGTTATTTTTTGATCTCTGAGCAATTTCATCAAATGATACGTTAGCCACTTCAGTTTCAAGATTTTCTCTTGCGTTTTCAATACTCACATAAGATATACCTATTTTTACCTCAACTTCAGTTGGCTGTTCAAAGTCATAAGAGAAGTATGCGCCTAATGAATCTCCAATAATTGGATAATAGGCATCTTCAATAATTCTTTGTTGTCCATTGTAAGCGGACATCCATTGTGCTTCGATCCCTTCGATCTTTCTATGTTGTTGCCAAACACCAACTTTACCTGCTTTATGGTTGACTTTCATCACAAAATAAACAGGGTATATTGTTTTTGGATTATTGTAACAGAAAGAGCCCACCATACGCATTCCTTCAATTTCTTGATCATTCACCACTTTAATCATACCCCCACTTTCGTTGGATAAAGCTTGACCAAGGTTCATTAATATATTGGCTTGTCCGGCTGGAAAAGAGAACTTGCTGATACCTGATCTTTGGGTTGCCGTTACTTTTGTATCGACATCATATTTATCTAAATGATTAGAATATAAACCTGCCTGTGCTTTTTCTTCAGAATATAAAGATCCATATTTTTTAGGATCGATTTCTAGTTCACCTGTGGTAGGCATCAGAATAACGGCACCTAAATCAGGGCAACCAACACCACTTAGATTGACATGGCTGTATCCTGTAAAAATCTTGTTTTCATAAGCATAAGGAAAAGATACCCAATTCTGGTCTTTCTCATGAGTATTTCCTTCTCCTGATGTATTAAAAGGTACAACAGAAACCATACCCCTTGGTGCTATTGCTCCAGGGTTTGTTGCTCCATAATTTGTAGTACCAATAAAGGGATTAACGTAGGTAGTATAATCTTGTGAATACCCCATAAAGGATATACACAAAAGTAGTTGTAGAAGTATTTTTTTCATCGTTTTAGCTATTTAGCCCACTATTATTAATAAATAGTGGGCATCTTATTTTTACTCAATAACAATTTCGTCTGAGAATAACCAAGGGTTATTTCCTGCGCCAGGGTGCCAATTTGGAATTGCCTCAAAAGGAGTTGCAATTACCTTCACATAGCGATATTCACCAGCAATTTTTTCAGTAAATCTTGTGACACTAATAATTGGGTGATCGTTTGGCATTTTAGTTTCTTGAATTCCAATACTAGTATAGTTTTCTCCATCATTTGATACTAAGAATTCAATTTTCTTAGGTAAGAATAACCATGAACTTGTATTTTCTAAGAATCCCATAGACACTTGATGTAATTCTTCAGGTTGCCCTAAATCTACTATTGCCTCAAGGTTTTGTTTTGAAACGCCATCCCACTTACCATCTCTTAAATTATCTGATGCATAAACGCCATCCAAGATACCATTATTACCCGCATCATATGTAGCATTTTTTTCATAGTTGATGCTTAACTTAGGATATTCTTCACCTGTATTAAAGTAAGCTTTCTTAAATTCAAAATCAGATACTTTACTAGAAACTCCTTTACTGTTCACTGCAATAGCCTTAACAACAGTAGATTTTTCTAATTTAAATGGTTTATCAAACTTCGTTGAATTAATATCAGGTGTAGTTCCATCAATAGTATAGTAAATATCTACTTCTGGTGTCACATCCTTCAATGATACATCAATTGTTGAATTAAAAATGACCGATTTATTAGTGATATAAGGTCTAAAAACTTCCTCTTTTGTATCAATGATAGACAATGCCTCTGAAGGAGGTACAGCATAAGAAGTAGGTCTAGCTGATTTTTCTTTACCCCATTCTGAAGGTGTATCTCCCATTGTTAACTTTATCACACCTCCTGTTTCAATTTGATTATGAGTAATGAAAGTCTTGTCGTATTCAGACCCATTAAAGCTAGCTGATTGTATGTAAGTGTTGTTTACATTATTGTTTTCAGCCTCAATCACAAAATCGTTTCCATTATCTAAATGTATTGTCACTTTTCCAAAAACAGGGCTACCGATAGCATATTGTCCATCAGCAGGGTTTACTGGATAGAATCCCATTGCAGAGAAAACATACCAAGCAGACATCTGTCCACAGTCCTCGTTACCACATAATCCATCACGTTCTGAAGTATACATTTCGTCCATTACTTGACGAATTCGAGCTTGCGATTTCCACGGTTCTCCAGCATAATTGTATAGATAAATAACATGATGCGATGGCTCATTACCTTGTGCATATTGCCCAATAAGTCCTGTCACATCATGAGCCATATGATTATCATTTACAGCTTCTTGTGAGAACATATCATCAATTTTCTTCACAAACGCCTGATCGCCTCCATGAAGTTCAATTAATCCATTGATATCTTGAGGTGCAAAGAAGTTGTAATGCCATGCATTACCTTCTGTATAATTTCCTGCTCCTAATAATGAAATTGCCATTGGGTCGAAAGGCTCATCCCATACACCATACATATTTTTACCTCTCAAGAATCCTGTTTCAGAATCATAAAGGTTTTTATAGTTTAATGATCTATTACTATATTTTTTGTAATCTTCAGTTTTACCTAATTTCTTAGCTACTTGTGCTACAACCCACATATCATATGCATACTCAACCCCTTTCGATACCGCATTTGCTTCTTTTTCCACTGGAATAAAACCTTCAGAGTTAAACCAATTTAAGCCTCTTCTTGGATCTTCTGCAGCTGCTACCAATGCCTGATAAGCTAATTCCTGATCAAAGTTTCCTTGTCCTTTTAAAATAGCATCCGCAATTACTGGAGCTGAATGGAAACCAATCATTGTACCGGTTTCATTCGCTGATAATTCCCAAATAGGTAACTGACCAGACTGCTCGTACTTTGCAATCATCGATTTAATAAAATCGTTATTTTCCTTTGGTGCAATTAAAGTAAATAATGGGTGTGTGGCTCTAAATGTATCCCATAATGAGAATAAAGTATAATTAGTAAATCCTTCTGCCTTATAGATTTTATGATCCATTCCTCTATAATTATGATCAACATCCATATATACATTTGGAGCGATCATAGAGTGATATAGTGCTGTGTAGAAAATAGTTTTATTCACTTGATCACCACCTTCTACTTCAATTTTTGATAGCTTTTCATTCCAAGTTGTTTTTGCTTGATTTTTCACTTTATCAAAATCAAAGTCTTGCACTTCAGCTTCCAAGTTTTTTCTAGCACCTTGAACACTCACCCCAGAAATAGCAACTTTCACAACTATAGCTTCATCCTGCTTAGTTGAGAAATTAACTACTGCTTTCACATCATCACCTTTCACATTTTGTGGATTATCTATAGTTTGCCCTGCAGATACCCCTTGAATTGATTTGAAAGGTTTCGAGAATTGAGCTACAAAATATACATACTGATCTCTTGCCCAACCTGAAGATCTTCTTAAACCAACAATCTCATTCTCTCCAGTTACTTGAAACCAAGTTTCTCTTGCAGAATCAGAAATTCCGTGTTTTAAATCGACAATTATATGAGCATCCTCAGTTTCTGGAAAATGATATCTATGAACACCTACTCTTGTTGTTGCTGTTAATTCAGCAGTAACATTATAATCTTCTAAAAATACACTGTAAAAACCTGGTGAAGCTTCTTCTTTCACCTGTTCAAATCTTGATCTATAACCTTCATCTGGATTCTCTTTTGATCCTGGCTCTGTTTTTACTTCGCCAACCGTTGGCATTAATAATATATCGCCATAATCACCTCCACCAGTACCAGACAAGTGAGTGTGTGAGAAACCCATAATTGAATTATCAGAAGCATGATATCCTGAACACCAGTCCCATCCTTCAATTCCAGTATCAGGGCTTAATTGTACCATACCAAAAGGTACAGTTGCTCCCGGGAATGTATGGCCATGTGCACTCGTACCAATAAATGGATCAACATAATCTGTATAAGAAGCCGGTATATTTTCTTTGCTGGCTTTAGTAACTGAATTTTTCACACAACTTGACAAGAATGGCAAGATGAGTAATGAAATGAAATAGTGACGCATATTTATTTTTTAAAAGATTGTATTATTTAATAATGATTTCATCGACAAATAACCAAGAAGGGTTACCTGCTCCTTGATGCTCTTCAGGTAATAACCCTCCATTTTCAATCAGTAATTTTAAGGCTCTCACACCTTTCAATTCTTTCTTAAATTTGACTTGATAATGGTTACTTTGATTGATTTTAGTGATTTCGATTTTAGTCTTTAACTTCTTAAATGAGCTACCATCTAATGAATAGGCAATCTCTATTTCTTTTGGTGCCATAATCCATGATGCTACTTCATCGTAAGTATTAAATTCAATGCTTTTTATATTAATCGATTCTTTCCACTGAAAAGTTGCATTAATTGACGATCCATTAAAGCCAATCCAATTTGAATTTTTAAACTTCTCAGGGTTCCCTAATTTTCCATCTATTAAACTATTTACACCAACACCTTGATAAGGAGTTGAAGGTAAATCTATTAAGCTCAATTCAGCTTGATTGCCTTTATGAATTTCGAAACTTACTTTCTCAGGGTCTCCATATGTTTTATCACCCATAAATGCTTGAAAAACAATTTCTCCTGATGATGTAACTTGGATAGTGTTCTTATATTCTGTAAATGTAGTTTGATCTGGACTTTTATATTTCAAATCCACATTATCAATCAATAGATTCGCAGAAACTTCCAATTTTTCATTTTTTTCTTCGGTTGTCACTTCCATTACTTGAGATGATGGACCAAATGCAACACCTTTTTTATCCAAAATTGGATATTGGCCTAACATTCTTTCTTCAAAAGCATGGAATCCATCCTCTTTTGTTCCTTTCCACAGTGCTTCTGAAAATGCTAAGACCCTAGGGAATACTTGAAAATCTATTCTATTTTTATCCGGAATTCTTTCTGTCCAAACAGTACATTCTCCACCTAATATATGTTTCTGATCCTCTTTTGAAAGACCTTTAGGTGTTGGATTATAAGCATATACTTGAGCTACATCTGTTGTTACAATATCATAATCAAAATAACAAGCACTAGTTGGAGAAGCAATCACATCATTTCCCATTTTGGCAATTTTGCCAACTGCCTCTGGATCATGCCAATCTCTCCATAATTGTACAGTCGCGGTTGGAGATAAGCCACCTTCTAGAATTTCATCCCAACCAATTATCTGTTTTCCATTTTCGTTGACTACCTTTTCAATTCTATGAATAAAATAACTTTGTAATTCATGTTCATCTTTTAGGTCCTCAGTTCTAATTTTCAACTGACACTTATCACATGCTTTCCATCGGTCTTTGGGACATTCATCTCCACCCACATGAAAATATTTACTAGGAAATAATGGAATTACTTCTTCTAAGATATCCTCTATAAATTGATATGTCTCTTCATTTCCTGCACATAATACATCTTTACTTACACCCCAACGTGTCCATACTTCGAATGGGCCTCCTGTACATGATAATTCTGGATAAGCTGCTAACGCTCCTAACATATGGCCAGGCATATCAATTTCGGGAATCACTTCTATTCCTCTTTTAGCTGCATAAGCAACAATTTCTTTAATCTGTTCTTGAGTATAAAAACCGCCATATTTTGAGCCGTCACTTTCTGTTCTCCAAGCACCTATCTCTGTCAGTTTTGGGTATTTTTTAATCTCTATTCTCCAACCTTGGTCTTCAGTTAAATGCCAATGAAATTTATTCAACTTATAATAAGCCATTAAATCCAAGTATTCTTTAACGACATCAATTGTAAAGAAATGTCGACTTACATCTAACATTAATCCTCTCCAAGGGTATTTTGGTGCATCGTGAATATCAACACATGGTACATTTGCATCGAGGTTTGCCAATTGAAGCAAAGTGGATAATCCATGTAATAACCCTTGTTGGTTATGGGCGGTTATATCAATATTCTTTTCTTTTACAGTTAAGATATATGCCTCCTCTCCTAAAGGAATTTCATCTACTATATTCAATGTTATATCCGCATAATCTTCTAAGGATTCTTTGATTTGAATACCAGTCTGAAACTTTAACTGACTAATAAAGTAATCCAAAGGTAAATCTGAGTTTCCCTTTGTGATTTTTATATCTTCAGTCAATATAAAGTTCCCTTTTTCCCAACGAATTTCTTTGGGTTGAGGTACTAGTGAAGGTTGTTGTCCAAAAACACTGGTTATTTGGATTAGTAAGATGATTGGCGTTAGTAGTAGTAATTTCATTTCTTGATTGATAATTATGGGAAACCCACAGTAATTAAATACTGTGGGTATATTTTTTTTATTGTAAAAATTCTAAGGTACCGCCCTGTGTAAGCTCCTGATGAGTAATAGTTAGGTCCTTCAACTCTTTACCATTAAACATCACTTTTGTAACTGTAGGGTTTGTTTTTGTTTGGTGTCCGATAACTGTTAGTGTTTTACCATTTCCTAAGTGAACAGTAGCTTTAGGAAATAATGGTGTTCCTAAATCATACACTGCATTACCAGGATTCACCGGATAAATACCTAATGAACTTAAGATAAACCATGATGACATCTGTCCACAATCTTCATTACCACATACCCCATCAGGTGTTGACTTATATTGTGTATCCATGATTTCTCTTAATACCCTCTGTCCTTTCTTTGGCTTATTGATGTAGTTATATAGATAAGCTACGTGGTGAGAAGGTTCATTACCATGAGCATACTGACCGATCATACCTGTTGAGAAAATAGGTAATTTATCATCTGCTGTTGGGTAATAAGAAAACATTGAATCCAGTTTCTGTTCGAACCTTTCTGCTCCTCCAACTGACTCAATTAAACCATCAACATTTTGAGGAACATACCAGAAGTATTGCCAAGCATTACTCTCACAGAAATGATCTGTATAATCTTTTGCTATAAAATCTTTAATAAACTCTCCTTTATCATCTTTTGGACGCATAAAGCTAGATTCTTTGTCATAAACATTTCTCCAGTTTTCAGCTCTTTTTGAGAAGTATTCGTAATCTTGCATCTTCCCTAAATCTTTTGCAAACTGTGCAATACACCAATCATCATAAGCATATTCTAATGTTTTTGAAACAGACCAGTTTTCGTGATCGAAGTTTAATGGAACATAACCAAATTTCATATAATCAGCCATTGCATCCCCTTGCTCATTCATTGCAGAAGCCTTACAAGCTTCGTAAGCCTTTTTTACATCAAATCCTTTAATTCCTTTAAAGTATGCATCGGTAATTACAGGAACAGCATGGTAACCAATCATCATATTTGTTTCATTACCTTTCATTGACCATACAGGAAGTAATCCTGTTTCATCGTAATGAGATAAGAATGAATTGATCATGTCAGGTACTCTATTCGTATGAATTAAAGTATATAATGGATGTGTTGCTCTGTAAGTATCCCAAAGTGAGAAAGTATCATACTTATCATACCCTTCAGCTTTATGCACTTTCTGGTCTGCTCCTTTATAATTACCATCTATATCAGAAAGTAAAGTTGGAGCTAATAAAGCTTGATACATTGCAGTATAGAATACTCGTTTATATTCTTTATTTGGGGTTACGATTTCAATTTTTTTCAGTTCCTCTTCCCAAGTATCAGAGGCTTGTTGTTTGATTTTTGCAAAATCCCAACCCGTATTTTCGGCTTGCAAATTCTTTCTAGCACCATCAATACTACTATTTGACAAACCTACTTTCACTAAAATTTCATTTTTTACCTCTGGAGTATCAAAGAAGAAATAACCTCTCGTTTTCTTCGCTTTTACCTCTTCTCCTTTTATCTCTTTTAGATTTTTACCATCTACTGAATTAATTAATTGGTACTTGGTAAAAGGTTGACTAAACTCAGCTACAAAGTATTCTCTTTGTTCAGGTGCCCAACCAGAAGAAAAACGATAACCTTCAATTGTTTTTTCATCAACTACTTTAATATAGGTATCAGTGGGTCCATCCCAGTTTAGAGAATATCCTAAGTTGAAAAGAATAAAAGACTCTTTATCCTTTGGGAAAGTGTATTTATGAAAACCCGTTCTAGATGTAGCTGTTAACTCCGCTTTAATATCATAATCTAAAAGGTCAACGGTATAATAGCCAGGTTCCGCATGTTCTTGATCATGAGAGAAAAGAGAAACAGGTCTTAGATTTCCACCTTCTTCTACCATTCTAGTACTCTTACTATTTAAAGGCATCACAAGGATATCATACAGATCACCTGCACCTGTACCTGATAAATGGGTGTGTGAAAAACCTGCTATTGTTGAATCTGGCCAAAAATATCCTGCAATTCTATCCCAACCAGAAATGCCGTTATCAGGACTTAATTGAACCATACCATGAGGTACAGTTGCTCCTGGATATGTATTACCAGGTCCGTCAGTACCAACAAATGGGTTTACATAAGATGTATATCTTTCTTTCGTTTCTGTTTGTTTTTCCTTTGTGCCACAGGCAGCAACTATAAAAATAGTTACCAAGGATAGTAGTAATCTAGATTTCATTATTTATCAATCGTTGAAGTAAGTAGAATTTTAACTAAGTTTTTTACCATTTCATTTTGAATGAAGCATCCTCCATTCTATTCCCGTTAGTATTATCAACTACAGCGAAGTTAAATCCACTTCTAATACTGTAGCCTCCATATTCACCGTCTTTATTTAAAGCCAAGAACCCTACTTGAAGGTTCTCCATTTTATCTTGATGAGTTTTGATGATTCTTTTAACAACAATCTCACAAGCCTCTTTTGGTGATTTCCCATTTCTCATCTGCTCAACTACCATTGCTGAACCAGCCGTTCTAATTACTGCTTCACCAAGTCCTGTTGCACAAGCTGCTCCAATTTCTCCATCAACAAAAAGTCCTGCACCAATCAAAGGAGAATCCCCAACTCTACCATGCATTTTGTACGCTGCACCTGAAGTAGTACAAGCTCCAGCTAAATTACCTTGTGCATCTAATGCTAGTGCTCCAATAGTATCATGGTTTTCTATATTAATAACAGGTTTATATTCTGATTTTTTTAGCCATTCTTTCCAATCTGCTTCAGATTTTGGTGTCAAAAGATTCTCTTCTTTAAACCCTTCTTCTAGTGCAAATTGTTTAGCTCCTTCACCTACTAGCATTGCATGAGGCGTTTTTTCCATTACCAATCTAGCAACTGAGATAGGATGCATAATATCTTCTAAAAACGCTACTGAACCACACTCATATTTATGATTCATGATACATGCATCTAATGTTACCTTACCATCACGATCAGGTAGACCTCCATATCCAACACTTCTTTCGTTAGGATCTGCTTCTGGAACTCTAACCCCTGCTTCTATAGCATCCATTGCTGAACCTTCTTTGTTTAGTATTTCCCATCCTGCTGCATTTGCACCAAAACCATGGTTCCATGTTGAGATCATAATTGGTTTTGTGCCTTTACTTTTACCTGAAAAAGCAAATGTTGATAATTGTGGAGTAACTAAAGCTGCTGATGTTAATGCTGAAAATTTGAGAAATTCTCTTCTAGTACGCATAATCGTGATTGTATGTATTGACGGTAATTTTTTATTCGTGTTAAATTTACACACTCAAGCAGATATACGCACAAAAACGCACAAACAAGCTTCGATTAATGATAAATATTAACAATATCATGCAAGAAACAGTATGAGATGAAACAATATTTTAGTTTTTATTTAGAATTCATCGGACTAAAGACTAGAATTAATTCATGAAATGTATATTCTGTGGAATGTTTTTTCTATAAAAAATTTGTTCCTTCAATATGTACTTGTAATTTGAATTGATGATTTAAACACGCATCAAACCCAGTATATAACACATATGAATTATTCTACTAAACAAAATCAACACTCAGAAAAAACACTAGCTACTTACCTCAATGAACTTGACGCAAAAAGAAAAACCACTCATCTTGGCGGTGGTGAAAAGAAGATTGCAAAACACAAGTCTAAAGGAAAACTTACTGCTAGAGAAAGGGTGAATCTTTTACTTGACTTCCCCAATGAAAGTATTGAAATCGGTACTTTTACAGGAGATGAAATGTACAAAGAGCATGGCGGATGCCCATCTGGAGGTGTCGTCGTCGTTATGGGCAAAGTCTCCGATCGACTATGCGTCATCGTTGCCAATGATGCTACCGTTAAGGCCGGTGCATGGTTTCCAATAACTGGAAAAAAGAATCTCAGAGCACAGGAAATTGCCATTGAAAACAAAATTCCCATCATTTATCTCGTGGATAGTGCTGGAGTATACCTTCCAATGCAAGATGAAATTTTTCCAGACAAAGAACACTTTGGAAGAATCTTCAGAAATAATGCGATCATGTCTTCTGAAGGTATTCCACAAATTGCAGCAATCATGGGAAGTTGTGTTGCAGGAGGTGCCTACTTACCCATTATGTCTGACGAGGCATTAATTGTTGATGGCACAGGATCAGTTTTCCTAGCAGGCTCTTACTTAGTGAAATCCGCTATTGGAGAAAGCATCGATAATGAAACCTTGGGCGGAGCAAGTACACATTCTGAAATTTCTGGTGTTACAGATTATAAATGTGAAGATGATACTGCATGTCTTGAGCAAATAAAAAGGCTTGTGGACAAAATTGGAGAGAATGACACAGCTGGTTTCAATAGAAAACCTTCACAATCTCCAAAAGAAAGTATCAGTACCATCGAAAATGTTTTCCCAATAGACAGAACAAAGCCTTATGATATGCTTGAGGTGATACATCGATTGGTTGACAACTCTGAATTTGATCAATACAAAGAAGGATATGGACAAAGTATCTTATGTGGTTATGCAAGAATCGACGGCTGGGCTGTAGGTATTGTTGCTAATCAAAGAAAAATTGTGAAATCAAAGCAGGGAGAAATGCAAATGGGTGGAGTTATCTATTCTGACTCTGCTGACAAATCAGCTCGTTTTATCATGAATTGTAATCAGAAAAAGATTCCTTTATTATTTATTCATGATGTAACAGGGTTTATGGTCGGATCCCGTTCAGAACATAATGGTATCATAAAAGATGGAGCAAAAATGGTTAATGCCATGAGTAACTCTGTTGTACCTAAATTTTCATTAGTGATTGGTAATTCATACGGTGCTGGTAATTATGCCATGTGTGGCAAAGCCTATGATCCAAGATTAATGTTAGCTTGGCCTACTTCACAAATAGCTGTTATGTCTGGGAAATCTGCTGCTACTACTCTTCTACAAATAAAAATTTCCACCCTAAAGTCACAAGGAAAAGAGCTTTCGAAAGAAGAAGAGAAAGAACTTTTTGATGAAATTAAAGCTAAATATGATGATCAACTATCTCCATATTATGCTGCTGCTCGATTATGGGTTGATGAAGTTATTAAGCCAGAAGAAACCAGAAAGTATATTTCGCTTGGGATAGAAGCTGCCAACCAAAACAAAACAGATAAAAGATATAATGTCGGTGTTATTCAGACATAGAATTGTATAAAACCGAAAGAGGCTTTCTGATAAAAACCAGAAAGCCTCTTAAGGAAAAAACTCAAAGTGATAAGATTGCTGCCTAACGGCAGTAAATTCTTAAACTTTAATTATGCAGAAACTACTTCTAATGCAATTTCGTGCTGAACTTCTTTGTGAAGATCAAGGATAGCTGTATACTCACCTAACATACGGATTTCAGCATTGAAACCAATACGCTTACGGTCAATATCATAACCTTGAGCTTTCAAAGCGTCAGCTACTTGCAATGGAGTAACCGCACCAAATATTTTACCACTTTCACCTGCTTTAGCAGTAAGTGTTAAAGTCATTTCGCCAATTTTAGCTGCTAATGCTTCAGCATCTTGCTTAACTTTTTCAAGTTTGTGAGCAGCTTGCTTGATCTCTTCGTTTCTCATGCTAATGTTAGCTGGCGTAGCTAATGTAGCGAAGTTTTGAGGGATCAAATAGTTTCTACCGTATCCAGGTTTAACGTTAACAATGTCGTTCTTGTAACCTAAACCTTTGATATCTGTTTTTAAAATTACTTCCATGATTAAGGATAAATTTTTAAATATCTAATAAAGATTACTTTAAACCGTCTGCTACGTAAGGTAGAAGAGCAAGTTGACGAGCACGTTTTACAGATCTAGCAATTTTCTTTTGGAATTTTTGCGAGTTACCTGTAATACGACGAGGTAAAATTTTACCTTGCTCGTTTAAGAATTTTAATAAGAATTCAGGATCCTTATAATCGATGTATTTCACACCGTACTTTGTGAAGCGGCAGTACTTTTTAGTACGCTCTTGTCTTCTGTTGATAGGTTCGTTTTGGAGACTCATTATGCCGATTTTTCTTCAGTTTCAGATTTTTTTGCCCACTCACCATTTCTTCTACGAGCGTTGAAATCAACACCGTGCTTGTCTAAAGAGACAGTTAAGAAACGTAAGATGTTTTCGTCACGCTTTAATTCGATTTCGAATTTAGCGATGATTGACGGATCTGCTTTGAATTCAAACAGGTGGTAGTGACCCGTAGACTTTTTGTCGATTGGGTACGCTAACTTTCTAAGTCCCATATCTTCAGAATGGTACACATCTGCATCTGCACCTTTCAAAAGACCTTCAAATTTAGCAATAGTCTCCGTGGTTTCGGAATCGGACAACACAGGTGTCACGATGAAGACTACTTCATAATGCTTAATTGCCATTTTAAATAAAATTTTTTGAAAAATTCAAAAATTCATTACCCGAATACTTTTCGGGTTTGCAAAAGTAAGAACTTTTCATTTTAAACCCAACAATTATCCGAAATGAAATTATGGATTAACAAGAATTTAGAAAACATCTATCTTAGGATGGACTTAATTTTTCTCTCTATAGCCTCCTTTTTGATACCTTTTCCAATTACTACTATCCTATTCAATTTATCTTCTGAAGGTTTCCAAGGGTTCCCTATTACAATTTTTGATTCATTTCTAACACCTTGTACAATTACTTTATTCGTTTCTCCTTTAATATTGAAGATCCCTTTAAAGCGATAGATAACTTCATATTGTAATTGTAATAATACCGAGAGCCACATTTCCAACTTCACAGGGTCTACTCCACCCTCAAAAGTGAATGAATAAGAAACTACATCTCCGTGTTGATGCTCATGGTGATGTTGAATAAAGCTCGTCCTTTCTTCCACTTTATTTGCATTGTAAGAATTCAATGAAAGAATATCATTCTCTACTTTTTCACCATTATAAATTCTTTCAACAAAAGCTGCAGGATTAATAAGTTTTGCCTGTAATGCAGCAGATTTGATTTCATCTTCAGTCGCTAAATCACATTTGGTAAGAAATAATATATCTGAAAATGCGACTTGTTTTAATGCTACCTCATGATCACTTAATGACTGCACAAAATTTTTAGCATCTACTAAACCTACAGTCGCATTAATTTCAAAAATACTTGCAATACCTGGATCACCTACAAAAGCAGCGGCGACAGCGCTAGGCTCAGCAATTCCAGTAGTCTCAATTAATAAATGGTCTATCTTATTTTCACATTGTAATAGTTTTCTAAGTATATCCCTTAGCTCACCATTTAGATTACAACAAATACATCCATTAGACAGCTCAAATATATCTTCTTGTTTATCTACAACTAATCCTCCATCAATACCTACTTCACCAAATTCATTTTCGATAACGGCAAACTTTGTATTCGGATATTTTTCGATTAAATTGTTAAGAAAAGTGGTCTTGCCTGCACCAAGGAACCCTGTGATCAAGGTCACACCTATTTTATTTTCCATAATATTTATTCACAACTCATTAACAATGCAATTGCATTGAAAACATTATATTTGTTTGTTTTGTGAATGTAAAATTACAGTATAATCTTTCAGTATGAAAATCAGAAAGGCATATAGTTTTGATGACGTGTTAATTGTACCTAAATACAACACCATCAAATCTCGTAGGGATGTGAAATTTACTACTAAAGTAACTAAAAATCATTCAATTGATATCCCAGTTTTAATTGCTAACATGGACACAGTTTGCGAAAGCAATATGTGTATTGCAGTTGGTAGACTTGGTGGTTTAGGTGTTCTTCACCGTTTTTTAACGATTGAAGAGCAAGCTGAAGAAGTAAAAAAAGTTAAGGCAGAAGGTCTTTTATGTGCAGCTGCTTTAGGTATTAAAGATTATGAAGAAAGATTAGCAGCACTTGCAGAAGCTAAGGTCGATATTATTGTTTTAGATATTGCTCATGGGCACTCTGAAATGACAAAAGAGACTCTTCTATTCATCAAAAAGAATTATCCTCAAATTGATGTAATGGTTGGTAACATTGCCACTCGCGATGCAGCTGTAGATTTCTTAGAATGGGGTGCAGATGCATTAAAAGTTGGTATTGGCCCTGGCTCTATGTGTACTACTCGTATCATGACAGGTTCAGGAGTACCACAATTAACTGCCATTGATGATGTTTATCAAGCTGTTGGTGATCGTATTCCAATTTGTGCAGATGGTGGCATCAAAACTCCAGGTGATATTGTTAAAGCAATTGGAGCTGGTGCTGATAATGTAATGGTAGGTTCAATCGTATCTGGTACTGATGAAGCTCCAGGTGAATTGATCACTACTACTGAAGGCAAATTCAAAACTTATAGAGGTATGGCCTCTTTTGATGCTGCGATCAGTAAATTGAAAAAAGACAATAAAAAATCGAGAGAAGTAATTTCTGTCGAAGGTGAAAAGACTTTGGTCCCTTATAAAGGGCCAGTTGAACCTATTATCAAAAAATATTTAGGAGGTCTTGCTTCTGGTATGACTTACCAAGGAGCTACAGCTATCGACCAAATGAAAGGTCAGGTAGAGTTTGTAGAAATGACTTCATCAGGCTTATACGAAAGTAAAGCACATGGTGTAAGATAATATATACACCTAACATAATGTAAAACACCCTGCTATCTATATTGATAACAGGGTGTTTTTTTAATTATCATGAACTAACTCTAATAATATTTTCTTTTCGAAACATTCATGGATTTGTAACTTCCGTACTTTAGAAAGCTTATTTTTCTGCACTAGCTTCCCTCCATTCATCACGGTATTGAAATTGATACATATCTCGATCATTCTTCCAATATTAAAAACTTTCACTTCTTTTCCTTCGAAAATAAATGGAACTTCCCATGAGGTAATCACCTTTTCTATTTCATTTAATGACATCGTAGTTTGTGGGACTAAATACCTGAAATTTCTTCTCACTGTAGTAATATAGATTATAATAGTTAATTGATTGTTTAATAGTAAACAATGTTATATACGAGAGAAATCAGAAAATAATTACCATATATCAATGAACTTGTCATTTTTTATGATTAGTAAACAAAAAAAAACTCCTTAGTAAAAGATAACCTTCTACTAAAGAGTTTTTATATAATAAACTATAAAGCTATTAAGTCATTAATACTGCTTTATAATCATCTAGATCTTTTAATGCTTGACCTGTACCTCTAACTACCGCTCTTAACGGGTCATCAGCAACATGGACTGGAAGTTTTGTCTTAATTGAAAGTCTTTTATCGAGACCTCTCAATAATGCACCACCACCAGTTAAGTGAATACCTCTATCGTAGATATCAGCGGATAATTCTGGAGGAGCAGTTTCCAAAGCTCTTAAAACAGCTTCTTCTATCTTAGAGATTGACTTATCAATTGCATAAGCCACTTCAGAATATGTTACAGTAATTACTTTAGGAATACCTGTCATCAAGTCACGACCACGTACTTCGAATGGCTCGATTTCTTCTTCCAATTCTGTTAAAGCAGAACCTACTTCTACTTTAATTTTCTCGGCAGAACGTTCACCAATTAAAAGGTTATGTTGTCGACGCATGTAATCAAGAATATCTCTTGTAAATACATCACCTGCTGTTCTGATTGATTGATCACCAACGATACCAGAAAGAGCAATTACTGCAATTTCAGTTGTACCACCTCCAATATCAACAATCATACTACCTACTGGCTGTTCAATATTAATACCGATACCAATAGCAGCAGCAATTGGCTCAGGAATCATGTATACTTCTTTAGCTCCTGCATGTTCAGCAGAGTCACGAACGGCACGTTTTTCAACTTCTGTAATACCAGAAGGAATACAAATTACCATTCTATGAGATGGAGTGAAGAATCTTTTTCCCTGGTTGATCATTCTGATCATACCACGTATCATTTGTTCAGCAGCATGGAAATCGGCAATTACACCATCTCTTAAAGGTCTAATTGTTCTAATATTTTCGTGAGTTTTCTCATGCATCTGCATGGCTTTGTTACCCACCGCGATAACTTTTCCGTTCTGACGATCCAATGCAATGATTGAAGGCTCGTCTACTACCACTTTATCTTTTTGGATAATCAGAGTATTTGCTGTGCCTAGGTCAATTGCTAAATCGCTAGAAAAGAAATCAAATAATCCCATATATTATATTTTTGCTATCAGTTTCAAGTTATTGTATTTACTCAAGTCTGCTAGGTTATTAAATCCGTCAAAATGTTGCCCTTTAAGACAGTTTATGCCTTAGCTTAAACTTTAACTTTGCAAATCAACAAAAACATACTCTAAATAGAAAGTATGTGTAAAAATTACATCACTTTTTTTACATCTGTTTTGTTTTTTTACTATGTAATTCGATGCAAACTAAGTATACTTGAGGAAGTATTTAAGAAAATCATTAAAAAATCAATCGAATGCATCTTAATGAACTTTATGAATTAGAGAAAAGTGATCGCTTAGATTTGGAAGCCCATAACATCACTCCTGTTTCTGATGATTTCATTTTCTCTAAAAATGAGTACGAATTCCTTAAATTATTGTATGATACTGGTGAGCAAATCAATAGCTCATTATTTCCTCAATTCTCTGAAAGTGTTCTTGCTAAATTAAAGTCTTTACTGGATTCATTTGATTTGGGTCAGAAAAACCGTAAGTCATTTCTACCTCAGTTAGCAACAATTAAGTTAGATTCTATCCAAACGGATTTCTTAACTCCAATTATTACAAAATTGGATGAAGTAGAAACTGATTGGGAATTTGAAGATGAAAACCGTTGGGAATTAATTGATTCGCTTAAGAATATCTCTGTTCTTTTCATGATGAACGAAATTGAAAGAGAATTTGGAGATAGTGATTTATCTAATTCTACTACACTTACTGATGATGAGTTTAGATTTCTTTCTATTATTCATGAGGATGAAACAAAGAATAAAAAAGAGGTAACTGTTGGAAAGTTAACCTTTAATCTTGCTCAATTGGATTATGTGAGAGAAATTATTTCTACTTTAGAATACCCTGAAAATACTCCTCTTAATTTAGACCAAGAGAACTTTATTCTTGGAATCCTTGAAAAGTGTTCTCACTTAAATGAAGAGGAAGAAGATGAATTCCACACCTTCAGTATTAAAGAATTATTTGAGATAGAATCTTCATCTACTTCGAATAATAATGAATCATCCATTTTTGCCGATAACAACTTTTCAAAGGCTGAACTCAAATTATTGGATGCTGTTTTTAATGACAAAGGATTCATCAAAATAGGTGATTCTAAATACAACAAGAAACAGTTAGATAGTTTAAAAAGAGCTTTCACTGAAGAAATTGAATGGAGTGAAATAAAAAAATACTTTTCTGAATCCCAACAGGAATTAATTACTCATATATTCTTGGTTTACGAAAATCAGTTCCTCATAGAAAATGAGAATGACGATGAAGAAAGAATTGATATTGAAGTTTTCTTCCTCATGGATCAAATCGAAAGAAATGAGGTAGAATCTATCGGTTCATCAATTGGTGAATTAATATTTACAGATGAACAGTTTAACCTTCTAGATGCTGTCTTCAAAAACAAAAAATCATTTGAAAGTGAATTACACAAGTTTAAGCTCAACCGTAATGAACTTGATAAAATTGAAAAAATATTTGATCAATTACCACTGTACCAATCAGGAAAAATTGTCCTCTCATTACCTAAGAAAGCAAAGGTATTTGTAGACAATCTGATACAAACAGCAATCGATAATGATCCTCAGATATAACAAAAAAGGCTACCAAGTATTAATTGGTAGCCTTTTTTATTAATCTAACTCTACATGATTTTGATTAGAAAAAAGCTGACTAAAATCTATATCTATATTAGTATTTCCTGTTCGAGGTTTTAATTCTATAAATGAGGCCTGACCTGCCACATGCGTCACATTTGTCTCAACCATACCATGCTGTCCATTTTCAGAATAATATATTTTGATATTATTACTCCCTCCCTCATTAGTATAAGCATAAAAGGAAGTAGAACTCTCTGGAACTTGTGAAAATGAATAAGCATTATTGGCTACAACACTATCTATTGTTGTGATATTACTTTCAGGAAAAACCAATATTGAACTACGGTTGGTTGTAGCTTGTATATTTAATGAGGTAACACTATCTCTACCAACGCTAAAATTATAGGATTGAGAAGAACGAACATCTAATCTTTCTGTCCATATCTGATTATCTCCATATCTAATGGTTTCCATTTCTAGATCATAGTCACCTACCATTGATCCAGATAAAGATAGTATGGGCTCCTCGTTACCTATCAACAAAGATGTTGGAGGAACTACATGGGTAACTTCCTCGTTTCCATCATCAATAATAAAACGAACTGAATCGATCAATAACGGCATCGTTGGTAATACCTTTATTGTTGAGGACTTTAAATTTGATGTAGAATATTCTAGTTGTGAATTCAGGGATACTTCAATTGTTCCTGTTTCAGAAACAGGTTGAACATCACTAGAACTATTACAAGAAATAAAGGAAATGAATAATAACGTTAATATTAGGTTATAAGTAGTCTTCATGGGTAAATGTAGTAAACTGGTTGATTTAACCTCGAGAACATAATTCCCCCCACTTTTGTTCCAATAAAAAATAGGATACCTTAAATGTATTTAAGATATCCTATTTAAAATTATTTTATTCGTCTTCTTCTTCAAGAATATGCATGTGAATTGGAAGTTTAATAACTTCTTTAAAATCCTCTCCAGACTCTTGCATATCTTCGTCGTCTTCTTCGTAATACCAATTTACTTCAACATCATGTCCACTTGCTTTTAGTAATTCAAGTTTTCTAAAAACTTCAACTAAACATTTTGATGATGAGGTATTAAAGTATTCAAGACGAACGTCGAAAATAGTTTTGCTTTGTGGCTTGGTGTTGTATTCATCCATCCACTCGAACAAAGGTTTATAAAATTCAATAGAATTTTCAGGAATCGATCTTCCTGATATAAGAAAATGACCACTCTCATATTCCATCTGAATTAGAGGAGTCTTTGGTGTATCTTTCTTTAAAAAATCTTTCATTTTTGTGCAGGTTAAATCGGTACGCTAACTTTGATAGTAAAAAAGGAATGTGTGTCATCAGTACTAGTAAAATCATAGTCTAGTTTTTGACCAGATTTTCTTGCAATATCAATGATACCAAGGCCGGCTCCGCCTTGCTCCGAAAAATCTCCATTACTTAAAACTTTTCTGTAACGTTTTTTCAACTCATCAACAGAAAGTTCATTAATAGAGTCAATCCTTTCCTTAAGAAAGTTAGCTGTCTCGATAGGCACATAATTGCCTGCGACAATATAATAGGCATCTACATCTTTAGAGAGTAGAAATAGAACAACATTCGTTTTAGGATCAACTGTTGAGTTGGCTTCAATTCCTTCAAAATGATGGAAAATATTTTGCAATATCTCTACAGCAATCACATTGATTCTTCTCTGAAGTTTCATCAGTGATTCTTGTTCAGATAGTGCGTCTTCAACTCTACTCAGTATTTCTCCTAAAATGTCATCATTCATCATGCCTCTGAAAGCAAATAGTTCTTTACCATTTGCTCCCCTCAGCTTTTCATATAGAGAATTTACTTCTGAATGCACTTTTATTATAGTGTTATCCAATTTTGTCAAGCTCTCATTTTTTATATCAGATGAGAAAAATTAATTGTATACAATTACCTTAACTTCATCTAGTATTCAAAATGTTTTCTAAAAAATTTATTGCAAAATATTAAAAATCTACAAGTTCAGTCCCTTCAGCAGTGAATTTTACCACTCCCATCTTATACAAATAACCCAATATTTGTTTAAACTGCTTTTTGCTCATTTTATATTCTTTCTTGATTTCAGCTGGATGACTCTTATCGTTAAAAGGAATAAAACCACCAGTCTTTTTCATTTTTAACAATAATGTCTTTGCCGTTTTCTCAATACTTTCTTCATGATAACCAGGTCTTGCAGTAGTCAAGTCAAGTTTTCCATCAGGTCGTATATTACTGATATATCCTTTTACAACCTTACCTAATTTTAGAGGAGAGTAAATTTGATTCTTATATAACAAACCCAGCCATTTCCTGTTTACGATACATTCGTAACCCAATTCAACTTCTTGAGCTATGTACATAAATACTTCTTGGTTAGTCGAAAAATCTGAAGTATTTGTATTCAGGTGTTTGTGTAATTTAGATGTAGCAAAAACCCTACCCGTTTTACGATCTAAGTCGACATAAACCGTGTAAGTCTTCTTTTTTCTCATCGGGTGAGTTGCAGACTGCTCAGAAAATGGCACAAATAAGTCTTTAGAGATACCCCAATCTAGGAATGCTCCATTTTTATTAGTGTCTTTACATTCCAATGTAGTAAACTCTCCTACGATACCTTTTGGCTTCTCATGAGTTGCTACCCATCTTCTTTCATTATCAGTATATATAAAAACAGTAGTTGTTTCCCCTACTTTTAACTCTTCGTTGGCTAAACGTATAGGCATAAAAACATCACCTTCTTCAGTTGAAAAGAAATAACCAAAGTCAGTAATTCTAGATACTTCGAGGTCATTGTACGAGCCTACAAGTATTTTATTCATATCTTAATCTCTAATTTGTTTAATAATTGTTGAAAATCTTCTGGCAAGTCAGCTTGAATACTCACCATTGTATTAAGGTAGGGATGAATAAATGAATACTTTGAGGCATGCAACCACAACCTATCCAATTGAAAATTCTCCAACATCATATTGTTATGTCTATGATCTCCGTATCTTCTATCTCCAATAATTGGATGGTTTTCACCTCTTAAATGAAGTCTAATTTGATGTGTTTTACCCGTATAAGGTTTAGACTCGACAAGTGTATACCTAGAGGTTTGATATTTACCTACAGGAATATTCAGTTCTACCTTTGCAATAGGTTTAATGAATGTTTTAGCTTTCTTATATACTTTGTCGTAACGATTTTTTATATCTTTTGTACAAAGTTTTTCTTCTAAAAGATGACCTCTTACCAATGATAGGTATCGTTTGTCAACATCACCATTTTCATTATTTAATTCCTGAAATTTCTGACAAGCTTCAGAAGACAGTCCAAAAATTAGTACTCCAGAGGTCGCTCGATCTAGACGATGGCAAGGATAAACATATTGATTGATTTGATCTCTCAATAGATGAATGGCAAATTCACCTTCTTTTCCGGTTAATTCTGAAGGATGAACCATTAAACCTGACGGCTTATTAATGGCCACATAATGATCATCTCTGTATAAGATGTCTAACATTTATTAAATTTTGCTTAAAAACTGCTGAAAAATAAACGCTAATGTACCTGTATACGTACATATAACTGTTTATATTTGCACTTGAACAAATATACAAGGTATAAAATCATTTCTTTGTGAAAATGATTATTTATATATAAACATTACGAATTTTTACAGCAATTAATAATTATGTTATTAAAGATATTAATAGTTGCTTTTGCTTTTGCTTTCTTATTTAAACGTTATTCTAAAGTTATTATCAAATTTTTGATGAACGTTTTATCAAAGCGATTGATGAAAATGCAACAAGAGCAAGTGAACAACTTTCATTCTCAACAAACAAGACATCAACAACCTCAATATTCAGAGCAGTTTGAAAAAGCAATACAGGTCGATGAGGATATGACCATTTATGTTCCAAAAAAGAAAAAATAACAAAACGGGCCTATGTCAGAATACTAAGACATAGGCCCGTTTCAATTATATATGATTATTTATTGCATCATTAAAATAGCCACCTGAACTAAACCAATAAAGAAACCTAAAACAGCTCCCATTATTTCAATAAATGTAAGTTCAGACTTTATTACAGCCATTAAAAGATCTTCAAACTTTTCATCAGAAAAATCCATTACTTTTTCATACACTATCTGTTCAATACTAATAGAGGTGATATTAGAGCCAATATCTTCCATAAGTTTTGGAATCATATCATCGACTGATTTTTCCATTCCAGTTCTAATTTGATCGATAATTGCATCGCCACCAAACATTTGCAACATTGGGCCAAATTGCACAGCCTTCTCGTCAACAAATTCATTGATTCGTTTCATCACTGCAGTCTTTAGTTTAGCCTTATTGTCTTCTGTATTAAGCTTATCGACAATCATCTCTGGTGTAAAAAGGTCTTTCTCAACAATTACACCTAATCTTCTTGCTAATGTTTCTTTCCTTCTTGGAAACACCCCATGAAGTGTAAATAAACCTAAGTTAATTGGTTTTCTTGGATGAAATAACATTTTGATAGCCACATAGTTTGTTACCCATCCTATACCTGCTGAGATCACAGGGAGTATCCACATCACAGTACTCATAGTTTAAATAATTTCTTTTAAAGTTGAATATAATTTCTCTGTTGGTAAGCCCATTACAGTAAAATATGAACCATTGATCTTTTTAATAAAAGCCATGCCTATCCATTCTTGAATACCATATGCTCCTGCTTTATCAAATGGTTTTTTATGATCTACATAGTATTCCATTTCTTCTAAAGAAATCGAATTGAAATGTACTTCTGCAACATCTGTAAAGCTTACTTCTTTATCTTCCGTTTTTATATAAACAGCAGAATACACATGATGTACATTATTGGAAAGCAATTGAATCATTTCAAATGCCTCTTCTCTACTCTTAGGTTTACCTAGTACTTTGTTGTTTACCACTACAACAGTATCAGAGAAAATAACAAGTTGTTTTGAGGACAAGTCTTCAAAAGCGGCAGCCTTTAATCCTGCGATATATTCTGCCACTTTTTCTATTTCTATATCTGATGGATATGATTCATCAACTTCCCTTACTTCAACTTTGAAATCAATGTCCAATCCTTTTAACAATTCAGCTCTCCTAGGTGATTTTGAGGCTAAAATCACCTCATAACCTTTTAATTGAATCATGTTTATATATCTTGAAAATACGAAATGACCTCAAAGATAACTTTATCTATTAATTTTTCTTGATCTGCATCCACAACATTGAAAGAATGTTTCACTTCATTATCTGAAATAATCTTAACCATCAATCTAGTTCCAGATCCTGAAGACACGTATTTTCCTCTTAATTGATACACATCACTACCATTTGCATTTGGCGTAAATGTGAAAGAATTGTATCCAGTGTTTTTCCCTTCTGATTGAGCTAATAATGCTTTATCAATTTTTTTTGTTAGTTCTAATGGGTCCAACCAAGACTGACCATCTTCAAACTGTGAACCTGTTATTCTAGACAATGTTGAATATAAAACGATGTTATCTCTTACATTATCCGTCACCCTTCCAATATCAAAACTATCTCCACCGGTAGGAATTCTCATTTCAGGTTGTTGCATGGCCCCAAATCGTTCGGCTAACCTTGGTACTTCATCTACAGAATTACCAAACATTCTTTGAACATCTAAAAATTCACCTTGTCTTAAATCACCACTTTTCAGATAGTCCAGAATAGAATAAGTAAGTAGACCTTGACCGTACATTGTTGATTCATAACTAACTTTATCTGCAGCAGCACCTGCCAACAAATACATTCCTGAACGAGTACGTACTCTTTCTAGAGCTCTTAAACGTATCGCCTCTTCGTCAACATTCCTCATGGCAATGACCGTTTCTGCAAATTTCCCCGCATTACATGCATCCATAATAAATACTTGTCGCGTCACAGGAATATTCCTCATCCACTCAATCCATTCTTTACCAGCAATACAATAATTATTTTTTATAGACTCATCCTTGATATCCGCAGTAATCATATCCTTAGTTAAAAAATAGAAGTCTTCATCTCCATCTTTTTCCATTTGTGACATACCATGCCCTGCCATAAAAATAAAGAGAACATCTGATGGGTTCATCCGTGTTGCTAATGAGTCAAAAGCATTTTTTATGTTTGTTTTTGTAGGCTGATAATTATCCTCTTCTTGATCTGTCGTAAATAACTCAATATTTACCCTATGTTCACCAAACAAACCTGTTGCAGCACCTTCTATTGAAGCTGCAATTTGCTCTGCATCCTTGGCTGCGTATTTCAAATCAAGTGTATTTCCTCTGTAATTGGAAACTCCAATAACGATACCATAGAAAGAAGGTACGGTTTTATCTTCCTTAGAGGCTTTGTGCTTTATGGTTAATCCTCTTCCAGATAAAGTACCATCGAGGTTTTCAACATTAATTGTTATATCATTAAGTTCTCCACCTTGGAATAAGTACTTAATACTATCCATAGGTACTACATATCGTTGTTTTGATGTATTCTGATAGATGATATTAAGTTTCTTAATGGGTTTAGTACTCTTATATTTTGAGATATCTGAAAGTACTTCTTTACCGTTCACATT